>DATKCB010000523.1:0-4631 GCA_035513495.1 Planctomycetaceae bacterium
CGGCAAGTATTCAAAACGTGAACCGAGATAATTTGGTCGCGAGTTGAGAATTCCTCTCGTCTCACACATACAACCCAAACGACTCGCGAAACAGTTCAGCCAGTTCTGCTTCCCCCGCATCGATCGGTGAAAGTTTCAATAACCGTGCTTGAACGAGTGTTCCTGCGACGAGCATCGGGATATCTTTTTCTTCGTAGCCGAAATATTCGATTCCGCCCGGCTGGTGCATGCGTTTCATGAAGTGAATGACGCGGCGGGCGAGGAATTCTCCGGCATACTCCGGGATCGCTCCGCTGATGTCGGCTCCGAGGGCGGCGGCGGCGGTCAGGTGGCGTTCGGGGGCGGATGGTGCTGTGAACCGGCAGACTGCGGGGGTGTGGACGATGACTGATGTTCCGTGCGGAACCATCGCGTGGTCGGCGTTGTAGCCGGGAGGCAAGTAGTTGACCACGTTTCCTGCGACGGGATACGCCATCGCGTGAGGCAGATGGACTCCGGCGTTTCCGAACCCGATGCCAGCGTACGACGAGGCGAGGATCATTTTTCCGCGGGCTTCGTCGTCATCGGGATCGTCGAACACGCGGGGGAGGTACTCGGCGACGAGCCGCAGCGATTCGAGCGCCCACATGTCGCTGATCGGATTCGATCCCTGATAGGCCATCCGCAGGGAAGGGCGGTCGGGTTTGTCCCGGAGCAGAAAATTGCGGGCCGTGTACGATTCGAGGGCGTGGCTGAGGACGTCGAGTCCCGCCGAGGCAGCGACTTCTTTCGGGACGGTGCGGGTGTTTTCGGGATCGAGAATTCCGAGCATCGGTCGCAGGTACTTGTTGGCGATGCCGGTTTTGACATTCTCCGCCTCGAAGTCGAATACGGCGACGGCGGTCGTTTCGCTGCCGGTTCCGGCGGTTGTGGGAACCGCGATCAACGGTTTCAGCGGACCGGGGGGAGTGGTCCCCTTGCCAAGGGTCGGATTGACGTATTCTGTGAACTCAGCGGGATAGGTCGCGTACAGATTCGCGGCCTTGGCGGTGTCGATCGTCGAGCCGCCACCGACGGCGAGATACGCGTCGAACTGGCCTTCGGTCGCGCACTCGATCGCATCCAGAAACGAGGTGTCGGTCGGTTCGCAGCGGATGTTGTCGTAAACCGCATAATCGACATTCGCGGCCCGCAATGATTCGATCGCCGTGACGCCGGGGTAGAGATCCCTGACCACCGGGTCGATGACTAACAGGACACGTTTCGCTTTGAGATCGGCGAAGTCGTATCCGACCTCGCGGGTCGCGCCGAATCCGTAACGAACGGTCGAGCCGGTCATTTGAAAGACGGTATCGTGGGGCATTGCCGTTTCCTGCTGTTGCGGAACAAATGAGGTGCGAAGGGGTTAGATCATACAGATTTGTATGCTACGAATACTACGACCGGAACGAGAAGAGTTGAAATCCGTGCGGTGTCCGGTGCAGTGAGTGACGTATAGAATAGAGGATGAGCTATCGAATTTCGTACCCGATGTGATAAGATAAAAGCACGACAGTATTGTCGATCCCACCAGAGTTCCCACCCCGCTCGAATTCCCTCCTCAATTGAGCACAGTAGATATGAGATGTTTTCTGGTAATCGTTCTGATGTTGCTGATGATCGCGGCTCCCGGCGCGAACTTGCAAGGAGAGGATCCCCCCAAGATCACTCCGGAACAGGAGAAGTTTTTCGAATCGAAAATTCGTCCCGTGCTGGCGAAGTCGTGTTACGAGTGCCACTCGGCGAAGAAGCAACAGGCCGGTTTGCGGGTCGACTCGCGGGAGTTTCTGATCAAAGGGGGAGAGAACGGAAGCGTTCTGACTCCCGCCAATCTGGACGAAAGCCGGATGTGGGAAGTCCTGCAGCACGATCCGCTCGATACGCAGATGCCGCCCGACGGCAAACTGGCCGACGAAGTGCTGGTCGACTTCAAGGCGTGGATCGAAATGGGCGCACCTTGGCCGGCGGCTGACACTCCGGTTGCGGGTGCTGCCGATCACAAAGCGGACTGGTCGAAGCACTGGGCGTTTCAGCCGATTCAGCATCCAACAGTCCCGGCCGTGATGAATCAGAACTGGCTGATCAATCCGATCGATCAGTTTATTCTGGCCAGGCTGGAACAGAACGGGATCGCTCCGGCACCCGCCGCCGATCGCGCGACGCTGGTCCGGCGGCTGAAGTACGACCTGCTCGGATTGCCCGCCACGTTCGAAGAGATCGAATCGTTCACGCGCAACGAGTCACCGACGGCGTACGCTGAACTGGTGGAGCAGTATCTGGCGTCGCCTCATTTCGGCGAGCGTTGGGGACGGCACTGGCTGGACGTCTCGCGCTATGCCGACACGAAGGGGTACGTCTTTACCGAAGATCGCAACTACCCCGACGCCTGGAAATACCGCGAGTGGGTGATTAAGGCCTTCAACGGCGACCTGCCTTACGATCGATTTCTGATCACGCAACTCGCCGCCGACACGTCCTCGGACAAGACCGACGATCTGAACGCGATGGGATATCTGACGCTCGGCCGCCGGTTTCTGAACAATACCCACGACATTATTGACGACCGGCTCGATGTTGTGTTTCGCGGGATGATGGGGTTGACGGTGGCTTGCGCCCGGTGTCACGATCATAAGTACGACCCGATTCCGACTGCCGATTACTATTCGCTGTACGGTGTCTTCGCGAGTTCGGACGAACCGAAAAACGAACCCTCGACGTTACGGATGGTCGATAAAGAAAAACTGTACGAGCCGGTGGTGTTTGTGCGCGGACAGGCGGGAAATCGGGGACCGCAGGTTCCGCGGCAGTTTCTCGAGGTGGTCTCCGGTGAAGATCGCAAACCGTTCAGCGAGGGGAGCGGCCGGCTCGAAATGGCGCAGAAAATCGCATCTCCCGACAATCCACTCACGGCGCGCGTCTGGGCGAATCGCGTGTGGGGACATCTGGTCGGGAAGGAACTCGTTCGCACGCCGAGCGATTTCGGAGTCCGCAGCGACCCTCCGAGCCATCCCGAACTGCTCGATCATCTCGCGAGTCTGCTGATCGAGAACGGCTGGTCGACGAAATCGCTGATCAGCGAGATCGTGTTGTCTGCCTCGTATCGGCAGTCGAGTCGGGCCGACGCCGAACTGGCGAAGTCCGACCCCGAGAACAGTCTCCTGTCACACATGAATCGCAAGCGGGTTGATTTCGAGGGATTGCGCGACGCGATGCTGGCGACGGCGGGAAGACTGGATTTGACGGTTGGCGGACAGTCGGTCCGGATCGAGAATCAACCGTTCCCGACGCGGCGGACGGTTTACGCGTTCATCGATCGTCAAAATCTCCCCGGCGTGTTTCGCACGTTCGACTTCGCCGGACCCGATACGCACGCACCGCGGCGCTTCGAGACGAACGTTCCGCAGCAGGCGCTGTTTCTGATGAACAGTCCGTTCGTGATGGAGCAGGCGACGGCCCTGGCCGAGCGAGCGAAACGGGATTCACTCGAAGAAACTGTTCACACGCTTTACGTTTTTACGCTCGGACGCACACCGTCTGCGGAGGAACTCACGCTGGCGAAGAATTATCTGTCTGCGACGCCGGCTCCGGTAGAAGTCGACAAAGAGCCAAACTGGTTGTACGGATATGGAGAACTCGATCCGGACGCGGGACAACTCAAGTCGTTCACGCCCCTTCCGCATTTCACCGGCAGCGCGTGGCAGGGGGGTGGGACGTTGCCCGACGATCAACTCGGCTGGGTGACCTTGAACGCGACCGGCGGGCACGTCGGCAACGATCTCCAGCACGTGGCCGTTCGACGCTGGACCGCCCCGGCTGCGGGCACGTTTTCAATTCGAGGGCGATTGAAGCATTCCACGGATCAGGGAGACGGAGTCCGGGGACGGATTTTGATTGCGGGATCGAACCAGCAGGGTGTCTGGGAAGCTTACAACAACTCAGCGCGAACCGAACTCTACAACCTGAAGGTCGACGCCGGCCAGACGATCGATTTCGTGACCGATCTGAAAGCAAACTTCAGCCACGATTCGTTCGAATGGAAGGTGAAGGTCTGGCTCGATGCCGACGGATCGACGAAGCGGGATGAATTCGATTCGGCGGAACAGTTCCGTGGACCCACGCCTCCGGCGCTCTCTCCACACGCACAGCTCGCACAGATTCTGCTGCTTTCCAACGAATTTCAATTTATTGACTGAATCGCCATGACAGACTCCACACAGACTCCGCCTTCTCCTTTCATCGACCGCCGCACGCTTCTGCAACGGTGCGGAATCGGGATGGGGGGACTGATGTTCGCTCAGCTTCTCGCGGAAACCGGTTCGGTTCGGAACACGCTGGAGGCCGCTGCGACGAATCCGCTCGCACCGAAGGGGCCGCACTTTCCTCCGACTGCCAAACGGGTCATCCATCTGTTTATGAACGGGGGGCCATCGCACGTCGATACGTTCGACCCCAATCCGCTGCTCGACAAGTATCACGGAAAAAAGCTGCCGATCGACAATCTGCGGACCGAGCGCCCGACCGGGGCGGCGTTTCGGAGTCCTTTTACGTTTCGCCAATACGGCCAGAGCGGGATTCCGGTCAGCGATATTTTCCGTCACACCGCCGAGTGCGTC
>DATKCB010000524.1:0-3349 GCA_035513495.1 Planctomycetaceae bacterium
AAGAAAAATGAAAGACACTCGAAGCTCCGTCAAAACCGCATACTGTTCACTGAAAATGTTTATGGACGATCAGCAAACTCTTGAAAAACCGGCGGGTGGCTGGAGTCGGACCGCGACAAACGGCGTCGAAGACACAACAGAAGTCGTTCGCGGTCCGCCCCCAGACGAACGACAGCGACAACCCGCGATCGCTGGGGGCGATCCGCCGATGAGTCTGCTTGTGTCAAACAAAGCGAACTCCGGCGGATCGTCCCCAGCCACCCGTCGAGAGTCGCCTTGCTACTCCCACCCCGCTCCTTTGGTGGTTGTTTTGATCCGGCAGAGCCACATGTCGGCGGTCAGGTAGAGGGTGCGGCCGTCGTTCCCCCAGGCGCCGGGTGCCACTGTTGAAATTGATGAAAAATCGAGATATCAAGGGTGCCACTGGCGTGTCGCCAGTGCGAACGGGTCTCGGGGTTTCTACTCGCTCGACCTGACCCAGCTGCGGCTGTCGCTCACGAAAAACTCGGGGGACAAACCGTGGATGGTGGGTAGGTCGGAGTCGATGATCCGTCCATCGGTGATTTTTTCGTAGCGACGACATCTTGTTGTTACATCCGAATTGCTTTCGAGCATTGATTCTGAGCAGTCAACGGTCGTGCTGGCAAGCTGAATTCGAAGCTCACTGGCGACACGCCAGTGGCACCCATTTTCGATCCCCGTTCGACAGTGGCACCCGTCGCAGTTTACCAACCGGCTCCCTTGGTGCTGGTTTTGATCCGGCAGAGCCACATGTCGGCGGTCAGGTAGAGGGTGCGGCCGTCGTTGCCCCAGGCGCAGTTGGCGGTCCGTTCTCCCGTGGCGATGCGGCCTAACAGTTTTCCTTCGGGTGTGAAGACGTGGACGCCGCCCGGTCCGGTGGCGAACAGGTTTCCGTGCGCGTCGACTTTCAGTCCGTCGCACCCGCCCGGGAAGCCCTCTTTGCCGACGTTTTCGGTGACGTCCGCGAAGACCTTGCCCTGGCCGAGCGTGCCGTCTTTCAGGACGGGGTATTCCATCCACAAAGCGGCTTGGGGATCGGACTGGGCGACGTACAGTTTCGATTCGTCGGGAGAGAAGGCGATGCCGTTCGGACGGGTCATGCGGTCGGTCAGCAGCGTCAGGACGCCGTTGGGTTCGAGGCGATAGACTCCGCAAAAATCGAGTTCGCGGCGGGGATCGTCCCAGCGATTGGGGAATCCGTAGGGAGGATCGGTGAAGTAGAGGTCTCCATTCGATTTAAAGCAGGCGTCGTTGGGGCTGTTGAGCCGCCTGCCCATGTAATTATCGACGAGCGTTTTCTTGCCGCCCGTTTTGAGCAGGACCGAGATGCGGCGGTCTCCGTGCTCGCACGAGACGAGCCGTCCCTCGGGATCGAGCAACAGGCCGTTGCAGCCGGGTTCGCGTCCGTAATCGGTGATGCCGGTGTAGCCCGACGGTTTGAGGTAGAGGCTCGTGCCTTTTCCTTCGGTCCATTTGATGACGGAATTGTTGGGGATGTCGGAGAAGAGAAGCGAGCCGCCGTCGAGATCCGGAACCCAGACCGGCCCCTCGGACCAGTCGAATCCTCCGGCGAGAACTTCGATTCTGGCGTCTTTGGGGATCAGCTCATCGAGCGCGGGATCGAATCGATCGACTCTGCCGATCGCGGGAAAATTCAAGGTATCCTGCGCGGTCAGTTCCGAGAGATTGGAACCGAGCAACAAAGCGAGCGCGAGCAGAGTCGGGAGTTTCATGGCATCGAGTCCTGCGGAAAAGTGGCAAAAGTTCGAAATGTACGAACAGAAAAGGAGTGGTCGATTCCCTCATTGGACGTTGGAATTTTGGTAATACTTCAGCCGAGTGAAGTAGGATGGGCTTCCAAGCCCGTCCGAGCGTCGAGAGATCATCGTTGACGGGCTTGGAAGCCCATCTTACGGTCTCTCCGCCATTCGGCTGAAGTGTTACGAATTTTGACATTTGTCATTTGCATGGTACTGAGTGAAAATCCGGAGGCAAGATTTTTATGGAATTGCGGGAGATATCGGAGGATTCGATCTCGGCGCGGTCAGTTTTTATGGGAGATCTGCCGGGAAAGAGGCATTTCGTCGGCGGGTAGGGGATTTTTTTCACCCATCTTGTGAGATCGGGGATAAAATCGTGGGATCGACGATTATTTCCACTTTGTTTTTGCGAAAGAATTGGGTTCGGAATGTTGAACGCAACTCACGGTTCGGCGAACACTCGGCAGAGTCTCGTGTGCGTCGAGCACTTTCATAAAATGTACGACCGTCTGGCGGCGGTGACCGATCTTTCCTTCCGGCTCGAGCCGGGACAAATCCTCGGGCTTGTCGGACCGAACGGAGCGGGGAAAACGACGACGATGAAGGCCGTCTCGGGAATGATCCCTCCGACCCAGGGGCGGCTGACGATCGGCGAGTTCGACGTGACGGTCGATCCGGTCAAGGCGAAGCGCGTGCTGTCGTACATTCCCGACGACCCGCAACTGTTTTCGGAGCTTTCGGTCGCAGAACATCTGGCGTTTACCGCGTCGGTGTATCAGGTCGCAAATGCCGAAGAGCAGGCGGCCCATCTGCTGCGCGAATTTGAACTGTTCGACAAGCGCGAGACCGCGGCCCGCGACTTGTCGCGAGGGATGCGTCAGAAACTGGCGATCTGCTGCGCGTACCTCCACAATCCCGCGGTGCTGTTGTTTGACGAGCCGCTCACGGGACTCGATCCGCACGGGATCCGCAAGGTCAAGCAGACGATTCGCGAGCGGGCGGCCGAAGGGGCGGGGATCGTGATCAGCTCGCATTTGCTCGGCGTCGTGGAAGACATCTGCACGCATCTGCTGATCCTCGAATCGGGCCGGAACCGATTCCACGGAACGCTGGACGAACTCAAACGGCGCTACTCGGAGCAGGGGGAGGTGAATCTGGAAGAAATCTTCTTCTTCGAGACGAGCATCGTGGAGATGCGACAAGCGGCAGCCGAAGCGGAACAGCCGCTGCCGGTCCAGCGCGTCCTTTGAGCCGGGGAATTGAGCATCCATGTACGTCGAAAGTCCCTTTCATCCTTCGCTTCGCACACTGATCGGTTTGCGAATGCGCGCCCGGCTGCGGCGGATGATGCAAACCGCGTTTTCCCCGCGCCGGATGGGGCTGACGATCGTCACGATTCTGCTGACGCTGGTCTGGTTCGGATCGGCGTGGATCAACGCCGTCATGCGCGAACCTTACGCTCCCGAAAAATTCCAGAGCGGAATTACGCTGGTGCTGACGGCCTATTTTCTGTGGCACGTTGTTCGATTTTCCTGGAAGCGTCCCGAGCAGGAGATGGAACTGACTCC
>DATKCB010000525.1:0-6465 GCA_035513495.1 Planctomycetaceae bacterium
GAACGCGAAAAACGGCCGATGATTCTCGTGCTGGAAATCCCCGACGGAGCGAGCCGGTTTCATCAGGTGTACGGACTATGCGATTTTCTGACGTCGAACAAACTCCCCGATGTGAACGTGGTCGCCTGGATTCCCGAAAGCGTGTCGGGGCACAACGTCTTATTGGCACTGGCGGCGAACGAGATCGTGATCGCGCCCGAGGCGACTCTGGGCGATATCGGGCGCGGAAAGTCATTGGAACGCGACGATCGCGACCTCGTGCTGAAAATCGTCGAACGGGGCCGGAATCCCTTTCTCAACAAGTCAATCGCGCTGGCGATGATGGATCTCGACAGCGACCTGCAACAGGTCAAGGTCGTCCGGATGCGGGACGACAAAAAAACCGAGGAGACCCGGTTTCTCTCGGAAAGTGAAATCCGCATTTTGCAGGACCAGGGTGCGCTGACCCCCGAAGTCGCGCCGATCAAAACGAAAGGTGCCGTCGGCAAATTCGAAGGGAAGCGGCTCAAACAGCTCGGCATGCTCGTCTCTCAGCTTGCCGATTCGAAGAATCAGGTCGCGACGATGTACCAGCTTCCGCGCGAATCTTTGGTCGAACCCGATCAGGACGAACGCGAAACCAAAGCGCGGCTCGTCAAACTCCAGGGCGTGATCGACTGGGAGTCGGAATTTCAGTTAATGCGCCAGATCGACCGGGCGCTCGAATCGGGCTGCAATCTGCTGATCGTCGAAATCGATTCTCCCGGAGGACTGGTTTCGGCCAGCGAGAATATCGTCGACCGATTGCTCGAGGTCTCGGATGGAGGCGTTCGGACGATCGCCTACGTCCCCAAGCAGGCGATCAGCGGAGGGGGACTGGTCGCGCTGGCGTGCGACGAAATCTACATGCATCCCGACGCTCATCTGGGGGACATCGGCCCGATCGAAATGAAAGCGGGAGGCCAGTTCGAACATGCGGATGAAAAAATCGTCTCGTATCTGCGCGAAACCGCCCGTACTCTGGCGGAGAAAAAAGGGCGCCCCCCCGCGCTGTTGATGTCGATGATCGACAAAAAACTCCCCGTCTACCGGGTCACGCATCGCGAAACCGGCCGAGTCTGGTTTTTGTCCGACACCGAAATTCAGGAACAGGGAGGGCAGTGGGAAAAAGGTGTCATGATCGACGGGACCAACGAGGGAAGCTTTCTGAATCTGGACGGCAAACGGGCCGCCGATCTGATGATCGCGGAAGCTCCCGTCGAATCGATCGATGCGCTCACGCAGCGGATCGGACTCCCTCCCGAAGCCCTCCGCGAGATGCCGATTCAATGGCTCGACAAAATGCTGATCCAGCTCAACAGCCCCGCTGCGATGTTTTTGCTGTTCTTCTGCGGGATTGCCGCGTTTTATCTCGAACTGCATCTGCCGAGCGGGATTTTCGGTATGGTCGCCGCGCTCTGCTTCGTGATCTTTTTCTGGTCCCGTTTCATGGGTGGAACGGCCGGCTGGCTCGAGGTGATGCTGTTCGTACTCGGGATCATCTGCGTACTGATCGAACTGTTTCTGATCCCGGGTCTGGGTTTCGTCGGTTTCGGGGGAGCGATCATGATCATCGCGTCGCTGGTGATGGCGAGCCAGACGTTCAACTCGCTCGACGGCGGCAACGTCACGAACGTACTCAAGTCGCTGGGAACGCTCTTCGGCGCGGGAATGACGGTCCTGCTGTTCGCCGTTGTGATGTCGAACGTCCTGCCGAAAATTCCGCTGTTCAATAAAATTATTCTTTCGCCGCCCGGCTTCGATGCCAACACCGATCCCGACGCTCCGCGACTGAAATCGGAGCTGTTCGGATCTGACGAATACGCATCGTTCGTCGGCAGTCACGGTGAAGCCGTCTCCCTGCTGAAACCGTACGGCAAAGCGATGATCGACGGGCAGCTTCTCGAAGTGGTCTCGGACGGTCACCTGATCGATTCCGGCAGCAAGATCGAGGTCGTCGAAGTCAGCGGAAAACGAATCGTCGTCAAAGAGGTGGGATGACCGCAACCCGACGCGTCTGTCAAGCGGCTTTGGCAGCCAGGCGCGTGATCCGCAAGTGTCCGTCGGAATGTGTCGTCGCAACCTGGATTCCGTCAGGATGCAGATCCATGTCCCGGGCGAGATTCGGCAACTGAAACTGGAACGTCGGCTTCGGAGCGTCGGGCGTCCAGAAGTGCAGCAGGCCGCCGCTTGTTCCTCCGGAAACCGCCATCGCGGTTTTGTCGTCGAGAAACAACTGACGCCAGATGACACTTTTAATATTCTCACCCACGCACGATTGCACCAGTTGGCGCGATTCAGCTTCGAACATCAGGTCGAGCGGATCGTGAACCGAGCCGAGCGGGTTGGACGCTTCGTGTAACCCTCCGGCAGCGAGGTATTTTCCATCGGAACTGATCGCAATCGCCCGGACGCCTCCAAAATCGACCTGCTGCCCGCCGTTGTAGCTATGCAGCTTATTGGCGTCGAATTCTCCGCTGACGGTTCCCGTCGAGACGTCCCACTCTTTGAGGACCCCGACCAGATCGCCCGAATACAAAACGTTCTGTTTGAGGGGAGAAAAATAGACGCAATAGACGTGTCGCTCGTGTCCGGCGAGTTCCTTCACCAGAGTGCCGTCGGCGATGTTCCAGATCCGGATTGTCTTGTCGTTCCCCGCCGAGGCGAGCAGTTTTCCGTCGGGGCTGACCGAGAGCGAACGAATCCAACCCTGATGGGCGTCGAGCGTGCGGATCGGCGTCGGTTGGGCGGCTGCGGTTTCCCACCAGATGAGCCGGCCGTCGCACCCTCCGGTGACGGTCGATTGTCCGTCGAGACTCTGTTCGATTGCTCGCACCCAACTGTCGTGAGCCTTGAGTGCGACGCGATCCTTTTCGTCGGCGAGATTCCAGCGAAGCACCGAATTATCTTCGGCGCTGGCGATGACATATCGTCCCAGCGGATCGAACCGGCAGGCCAGGAGCGGACGATCGTACTTCCATTGGATCGTCACGTGAGCCTGATTGACGTCTCGGTCTTTGGGGATTTCCGCCATGGAGTTGTGCTCGTAAGAGAATGCAAACCGCTTTTTGGTGTACGACATCGTGCCGCTTTACAAACCCTCACCGAGGTCTGCGGCGTTCCGTTAAACATTCTCCTCGGGAGAGTTCAGGTCAGGATCTCTTTGATGGCGTGACCTTCGGGATCGGCCATCAGGATATCTCGCCCGTCGATATCGAACGTCCCCGTCGGATCGACTCCGACCGCCGCCAGATACGTGTGGAACAAGTGGGTGTGGTTGACTTCTCCCTCGATGACCTTCGTTCCGTTCTCGTTGGTTTTTCCGTAGGCGGCTCCGTTGTGTACGCCGCAGCCGCCGAGCGCGACCGACCACGCGTTTCCCCAGTGATCGCGCCCGTAGCGATCGTTGATTCGCGGTGTCCTTCCGAATTCGGAAAGCACCACGATCAGCGTCGATTCGAGCATTCCCCGGTCGGCGAGATCGCTGACGAAGGTGGAGAATGCGAGATCGAACTCATCGAGCTGTTCGAGGTGGAAGTTGAAGTTTTCGTTGTGCGTATCGTAGTTGGAGTGCGAGACCTGCACGAACGAAATGTTGTTTTCGAGCAGCCGCCGGGCGAGCAGACAGTGCCGTCCGAGATCGTGCGTTCCGTAGCGTTCGGCGTCCTTGGGGGATTCCTTGCTGACATCGAAGACGTCGCGCTGCCGCATCAACTGTTCGGCCTGCTCGTAACTGTACGTGTACGCGTCGGTCATGGCAGTCCGGCGACGTTCGAGGAAGCTGGTATTGGCGAATTTACGGAAGTTGTTCCGCTGTTCGTTCCCTTTGTCCGACACATCTTTGGGGCGTTCGGTATTCTGCGGAGGATTCCCGTTGCCGAGCGAGATGCTGGCGTATTTGGGTCCCAGATAAGCCGCATCGTTGCCGCGTCCGCCGCTGCCGCCGGGAGTAATGCGAATGTGACCCGGCAGGGAACTGCTGGGAGGGTTGAGCGTTTTCGCCGCGACCGCTCCGATTTCGGGATAGTCGGCGGCGGGAGTCTGTGCCCGGCCGGTGAGCATCATGTAGATGCCTTTTCCGTGATCGCCTTCTTTCGTATCGATGCTGCGGACCAGACAGAGATGATGCATCTGTTTGGCGGTCAAGGGAAGGTTCTCGGCAATGTGGATTCCCGGAACGGAAGTCGCAATCGCCCTCGTCGGACCGCCCGTGTCGGTGCCCGGCTTGGGATCCCAGCTTTCGAGCTGGCTGAGTCCGCCGTGCATGTTGAACACGACGATCCGTTTCTGATCGCGATTCAGTTTCGCCGAGGCGGCCGGTGTAGCGAGCGCACCGAGTCCGCCGACGACTCCCAATCCGGCAGCAACCCCGCCGAGAAACGAACGGCGGGCAAGTGTGTGTTCTGAGGTCTGGCAAGCGTATTTCAGTTTCACAGTAAAACTCCCTTCGAAACGGGAACAGGGTCATTCAGTTTGGGATGCGCGCGACTTGCGCGTATGTGACTCGATGGTAACTCACAGATGTCAGTTGCGGCCTCGGCCGCCTCAGGGTTTAGTCGGTCTTCTCACTCAGCGTCACAAACTCAACAATCAGTGATTGAAACGGAACTCCGCAGAGGTCAGCAGTGCCCAGGCAATCTCTTCCACGCAGGCCGCTTTCTCTTCCGGACGGGAACTCAGGAATTCAACACTCGCTGCCGTCTCCTCCGGAGTGGGCTGGCGTGTCAGATAAGTCAGATACAAATCTTCGGCGGCCTTGGCCGGGTCCGGTTCTTTGATCATCCGTGCGGTGACGTTGTCACCGGAGGGTTTGACCCAACTGATGATCGAACCGGCATTCGAGGCGAACAGGGCCTGATCGACGGTGGCGAAGAAATCATACTGCGGTTGTCCGTCTCCGGCTCCATAAATCGAGACGAATGCCGCAACATTTCCTTTCAATTTGTCGTAAACCCCTTGCTCGACTTTCGTTTCGCGAGCCGCTAATTGTGCGGGGTCCTGTTTCGCTTCGTCCGAAAGCGGTTCTTTTTGGTCGAGTTCCGCACGCTCGGCCACCTCGTAACGCTCTCGAACTCCCGTGACCTGCAGCATACTCCAGGCCAGTTGTTCGGGCGTGAGAGGCTTGAGTGGAGCGACGGTAAACTGATTGCTCCAGCGATCCGAGATTTTTTGAACGACGGCTTCGGCTCCCTCGCGCGCTGCCGTCGCTTCGGTCAGCGCCTGATTCATCGCAGCCGCAGCGGCATTCGAAGCGGCCGCGCGAGTATTCATCTCGGATTCGACGGCTATGAATTTCGTCTCGGCTTCGGTGTGTTTCGGACCGAGCGTCGTCAGGACGGTGTCCATCTCGGCTTTGACTTTCTGTGCTGTCTCCAGTTTTTCTCGATAGGTGTTTCGTTTCGCGTCGAGCACGGCCACCAGTTGAGCCAGTTCGATTTCCGATTCGAACGAGGTCGTCGCCGCGATCGCCTGCTGATGGGCCTCGGTCAGGTTTTTGACAGCCGGTTCGAGAGTTTTGATTTCGCCTTCAGCGCCGGCGAGTTGTGCCGAGACTTTTTCAAACTCCGCGTGTACCGTTTGCCAGACTTGCTGCTCCTGCTGGAACACGCTTGCGTACTCGTCGGAGGCTTTGCGGGCCGACTCGGCGGCGAGCCTGGTTTGATCGTAATTCTGTGCCGTGACCATCGCCCCGTCGGCCAGCGGTTTGTAGGTGACAAAATCTACCAGCGATGAAACCTGCTCAGCGACACGGTTGGAACGATTCCAGGCGTCGAACATCGTTTCGCGGGCGGTGATCACCCTCTGTTGCGCTGCACGGATGGTCTGTTCGTGGGGAGCGAGCCGGGTGTGAATCTCGTCGATCACTTTCCGCGAGGCAGCGAGTTCGTCCGCAGGAGCTTTCAGTGCCGCCACCTGGGCATCGACCGCGGCTTGCAGCGGAACGATTTCGGCTTGAGTTGCTGCGAGTCGCTGCCGATAGATCTCAACAGACTTGGAGAGTTCGGCGTCGCCCCCGAGTGTCTTCAGCGTTTCATCGGCCTGAGCTGTGACGGCAGAATAGGTGGCTGCCAGATTGAGTTTCGGTTGAAGATTGGCTTTCGCAGCGCTGAGTGCGATCTCGACGTCGGAGTGCTTCTTGTCCGCTGCGGCCGACTTCGTACGTGCATCGGCGAGTTCTTTCCTGACAGGATCGGCGGCGGCTTTCGCGACCCGCCACGCTTCGACTGATGTACCGTATGTTTCGGAGGTTTTGACGGCTTCCGCTTCCAGAGTCTTCGCCAGCGATTCCAGTTCGGTAGCTTTTGACTGAGCGACGACCGAACGTTCCGCCAGATCGGCCGGCAAATCGATCGACCGCCGATACGTTTCCGTCAGAACCAGTTCCCGCAAGAATGCTTTCGTATCGAAGTTCATCCGGGCGATTTCCTCACCCAGCAATTTCAGAAG
>DATKCB010000526.1:0-3107 GCA_035513495.1 Planctomycetaceae bacterium
GGAAATGTAATTTCCGTCTTCGAGATTCGAGTCGAGCAGACTCTTGGTGTTGGCGTGCAGGAACTCCATCGCGAAGTGGATTCCCTTGAGATGTCGTCCGGGGGACTTCGCGAAGAAATCGTTCGGCTTGGTCGCTCCGACTGCCAGGACAACCGCATCGTTCTCTCCGACGAGTTGTTTCGCCGGGAGAGTTTTCCCGATTTCAGTGTTGGTAACGAACGCGACCCCTTCGTCTTTCATCTGCTGAATGCGGCGTTCGACGATATGCTTTTCGAGTTTCATGTTCGGAATTCCGTACATCAGCAAGCCACCGATGCGGTCGGACCGCTCGTAGACTGTGACGGAGTGACCGGCCCGTCGCAGCTCCTGAGCGCACGCCAGCCCGGCAGGTCCGGAGCCGACGATCGCGACTTTCTTGCCCGTTTCTTCCTTGGGAGGAAGCGGAACAACCCAACCCTCTTCGTATCCCCGGTCGATAATCGAAACTTCGTTGTTTTTGATCGTGACGGGCGGTTCGTTGATCCCGAGCACGCAGGACCCTTCGCAGGGGGCCGGGCAGACGCGTCCCGTGAACTCGGGGAAATTGTTGGTTTTGTGCAGCCGGTCGAGAGCTTCTCTCCAGTGCCCGCGATAGATCAGGTCGTTCCATTCGGGGATCAGGTTGTTGATCGGACACCCCGACGCCATGTTGCCGATCATGCCTCCGGTATGGCAGAACGGAACGCCGCAGTCCATGCAGCGCGCGCCTTGACGGACGAGTTCCTCTTCCGAGGAGTGTTCGTGAAACTCGTTCCAGTCGAGGATCCGTAAGAGCGGATCGCGGTCGAGAGGGAGCTGTCGCGTGTATTCCTTGAATCCGGTCGTTTTGCCCATGTGATAAAATTCCGTCGTCTCTAAGCTCATAAGAGTGATACGTAAGAGTGGTAGGTTGAAAGTAGAAGGTTAAAAGTAGAAGGTGTGAAAAAGATCGCGGTTCGAGAGGAGTTTGATATGTTGTTTCATAAAGTTGAAGGCCGTTCGAATCGCGCGCTCGCGCGTCAGGCTCAGCCACCTTTAACTTTTCACCTTAAACTTTCAACCTTAAACTGAGTTTCAACTCGCCGCGACTTCTTCCGCCCTTTCTTCGAGAGCCCGTTTGTAATCGACGGGCATCACTTTTTTAAATTTGGGAAGCGAGTCGTTCCAGTTGTCGAGAATGTCCCGGGCCACGGTCGAGCCGGTGTACCGGAAATGATTTTCGAGCAGGTCGTGCAGTTCGTGGATGTATTCTTCTTCGGCCATGTTCTCGAGTTCGACCATTTCCATATTGCAGTTGGCGAGCAGACGGTCGTGAGGATCGTAAACGTAAGCAATCCCGCCTGACATTCCCGCCGCAAAGTTGCGTCCCGTCGGCCCGATGATCACAGCCCGCCCACCCGTCATGTATTCCAGACCGTGATCGCCGACTCCCTCGACGACGGTTTTCGCTCCCGAATTCCGGACGCAGAACCGCTCGGCGGCCATTCCCCGGAAGTACGCTTCACCTTCGGTGGCTCCGTACAGCGCGACATTTCCGATGATCATGTTTTCTTCGGGAACGAAGGTGCTTTCCTCGGGCGGACGGATGATGAGTTTCGCTCCGCACAATCCTTTACCGACGTAATCGTTCGCATCGCCGATCAGGTCGAAGGTGATCCCGCGCGTCGCCCACGCCGCGAGCGATTGCCCCGCCGATCCCTTGAGGTCGATCTGAATCGTGTCGTCGGGTAGACCGTTGGCTCCCCATTTCTTCGAAATGTAATGGGAGAGCATCGTTCCGAAGGCGCGGTCGAGATTTTCGATTCGAATCGGGAATCTCACTTTCTGTCCTTCGTTGATCGCCACCCAGGCTTTTTCGATCGCCCTGTTATCGAGGACGTCTTCGAGACCGTGGTTCTGAGAGATCGTACAATAGGTCTGGACGTCCGGATGCGGCTTTTGAGCCGGTGTGAGGACCGGAGTCAGATCGATTCCCTGAGCTTTCCAGTGATCGATGGCGTCGTCGATTTCGAGCATGTCGCTCCGCCCGACCATTTCGTTGATCGTCCGGAAGCCGAGTTCGGCCATGATTCGGCGGCATTCCTCGGCGACCAGGAAGAAGAAATTCACGACGTGTTCGGGCTTGCCCGCGAACTTTTGGCGAAGCTCCGGATCCTGCGTGGCAATCCCGACCGGACAGGTATTGAGATGACACTTCCGCATCATGATGCACCCCATCGTGATCAGCGGAGCCGTCGAGAAGCCGTATTCTTCGGCACCCAATAGCGTGGCGATCGCGACGTCCCGTCCGGTTTTGAGTTGTCCGTCTGTTTGCAGGCGAACCCGGCTGCGGAGATCGTTCATCACGAGGGTCTGGTGAGTTTCCGAAATCCCGAGTTCCCACGGCAATCCCGCGTGCTTCACCGATGTCAGGGGTGAAGCACCCGTTCCGCCGTCGTGACCGGAAATCAAAATGTTGTCGGCTTTCCCTTTGGCGACACCGGCAGCGACTGTTCCGACTCCAACTTCCGCGACGAGCTTGACGCTGATCCGCGCGGCCGGGTTGGAATTCTTGAGGTCGAAGATCAGTTGCGCCAGGTCTTCGATCGAGTAGATGTCGTGATGCGGCGGGGGTGAGATCAGCCCCACTCCCGGAGTCGAATGCCTGGTGGCAGCAATAATCCGATCGACCTTATGCCCGGGGAGGTCGCCTCCTTCGCCCGGCTTGGCGCCCTGAGCCATTTTGATCTGCAGTTCGTCGGCGTTCGTGAGATACCAGCTTGTCACGCCGAAGCGTCCCGAGGCAACCTGCTTGATCGCGGACCGCTTGGAGTCGCCGTTTTCGAGCGGCTCGAATCGCTTGTAGTCTTCGCCTCCCTCACCGGTGTTGCTCTTTCCGCCGAGACGGTTCATCGCGATGGCGAGCGTTTCGTGCGCTTCCGCGGAAATCGAGCCGTAACTCATCGCTCCGGTGCAGAACCGCTTGACAATCTCCACAGTCGGTTCGACTTCGTCGAGCGGGACGGGAGTTCCCTGTTTGAATTTCAGCAGTCCGCGCAGGTGACACTTGCGGGTCGTTTCTTCGTTGATGTGTTTCGCGTATTGCTTGT
>DATKCB010000527.1:0-4797 GCA_035513495.1 Planctomycetaceae bacterium
TCGGAAATGCTGCTGACTCCAAGGGCTTTGTCCAACATCGTCGCGTTCGTCCAGAGATGGGAATCTTCGGCAGACAAGACGATCTCCCACTCCTCGGAGTCTTTCGCAGGATACCGGACCGACGCCAGTTTCGCGGCAACCAGCACGCGCGCTTTTTGATGGCGATAGGAAAGCCGGGCGAACCACATCGGAGTTTCCGACCACACAAAGCGGACATCCTCCCCCTCTAATCCGACAGGATACTCAAACCGGTAGGTGGTGATTGTTTTCTTTTCGTCATCCGAGAACTGCGGGTCTTCCGCTTCTTCTCGCGTCACGAGAGCATCGAGAATCAGCCAGCTTCCGGAATATTTCACCCGGAATTGACGTTCCCATTCGTCGCGGGGGAGATCGTCTGCCTGTTTTTGCAGCACGATTTCGATCGGGGACGAGTTGGACAAATGCTGGAGAATGTCCAGTTCTTTAAACAGCATGAACAATTCGACCGAAGCGGCATCCTGGCGGTCGAGAACTTTCGCCGCCTTAACGCCGAGTTTTGCTTCGGCGAGCGCCTCCGCCCAGAGTCCCTCGTCGGCGAAAGAGATCGCCTGCTCGTGATGCAACAGAAAAGCCTGTTCGGCCACGCGAATTTCGTTTCGCCGGGAGATCCCCCAGGCAGTCAGGAGAAGCAAAACTCCGGCCGCGATTGAGACTCGAAACAACTGCTTGCGGATGGTCTTCCCACTGGGCCGCTCCAACCAGACCCGTTTGGGAGTGAGATCGACCGGTTCCGCCAGGCGTTCGGTCGGGTCCTCGTACTCGCTTTCGGGTTCGAGCCAGTTTTCTTCGTCGGTCCGGGGTTCGGGCTCTGCCCGAATCGCCGGCTCGTCGGCCGTGGCGAACGTGATCGTTTTCGCAACCGGCTCGGGCGGAGGCGATTCGACAATTTGCGGGGTGGGATAGACATCCCGTGGAAGAATGTAAATCAGGGAATCGCAAACGGGACAGCGTAGCTGCTGGGATTTGGCGGTCCTCTCTCCCTCGACCAGATTTCCGCAGTGGCACGTCAGCGAATAGAACGTGTGCGGAGAAGTGGCCGCCGTCGACAATGACGAGAGGAAACGCCGCAGAGGCATGGTGACAACTTTCGCTGTAAACGCGTACTCGGAGGTTGAATCATTATTATCAGCGAGAATTCAGCCGACGTCAAATTATTGATTCGAACGTACCCGTTGCTGGTCTCGCTTCGCACAATAGCGGCCGGTTGGTCTCATCGCTCCCGATCGTCAAGCACTTCGAACGCGGCTCTCAGTTCGGAAGGAATCCGCTGGGGACGCCGTGTCGTCAAATTCAAAAATGCCCAGTTCGTCTCGGCAATCGCGAGCAGCGTCTCGTCGGAAGTACGAATCATGCGATAGCGGCGGAGAGACGTGATTTTTTCCATGTCGGCGATCCACGTTTTGATCAGAATTGTTTCGTCAGCAAACGCCGGTTGTAGATATTCGATGAAGTGGCTCCGCGCGACAAATCCACAGTCCTCGGATGAGTAACGCTGCGCATCCCAGCCTCGGGCGGCCGAATGGGCCACCGCGGCATCTTGCATCCACCGTACGTAGGCGACGTTATTAACGTGCCCCAGACCGTCGATTTCATCTGCCGAGACTTGATGAAAATACTCGAAAACCGCCGGCATTGTGACGTTCCTGCTTGCTGCGATTGCGGAAAAGTTTCGATTCCCCTTACGAATTGCCCCCTGTCAGACTTTGACGATTGAACCGATTCTAGGAGGTGATTTTCTCCGAGTGAATCGGGAATTTCACTCGGGTCGATGAATACGATATGATCGATTACGGATTCAAAGAGCTGAATACTAACCCTGCCTGGCTGCAGTTGCTCTCAGCTTATCAGGAAGCCGATCAATCCTCACGCGAGGACGCCGAATTCGACGGCTGGACTCCCCGCATCAACAGCCTCATCGGAATCGATGAAGCGGAACTATGCCGCGTGCATGGAAAATTGATCTCGCTCGGTTACCTCAAGTTCGAACTGGGAAACCGGTTGGACGGGATCAAATACCAGCTCAGCACCGACGCAGTACGGGCCTTGCGTTCCTCGGACGAAGAGGATGAGATCGAGCCGGAGTTCGACTACGACGAAGAGCAACTTCCCGCAGCCTGAACCCGCAGCAAATCTCTTCAGGACGCCTGCTGTTCGGCGGCGAGCAAGGACATCCGGATCGCCGGTTCGACCACACGCTCCCAGTTCGCTTCGAGATAGCCGGGAGGCCCACCGCAGGCAGCGACCGTTTCGGCCACATCAATCGTCGGAACCATCTCGATGGCATCCCACGGGCAAACCAGAAGTTCGTAGGGATTGGATTTTTTCCCGGGAATGTGTACGCACACCTCGCATCCTACACAGCGTTCTACGTCGATTTCGCAGAATGACTGCAAGGACGCGATCGAGTCGCCCGGAACTTTGGTAATGCAGTCGACGGGGCAGACCTCGAGACAGGACTCGCATCCGGTGCAGTTATCGAAATTGATAACCGCGACTTCCTTGGGCAACTTTTTACGTGCTTTCGCCATGGGGAACCCGTGTCTGGATTGGAATTCTCAAAAAAACGATCGGTCTGTCTCGGAGAGCAGCGATCGAACCGTTTCGTTTCGATCCTGCCCTGCTTCTCGGCAATTTTAGCCGATGGAGGCGAGTTGTTCCAACCGACCTCCTCATTTTTCCCGAAATCGAGACGATTTACGGTTGAGGAGGATCGACGCTCAACTCGTCTCCCAGATACGACTCTTTCAATCGCTTGTGGTCGCTGTCGGCATCGATCAGCAGATTATTGCCCCACAGCACCCGTCGAGAATCCTCACCTTTGAGTTCGATCGCTTTCGGTCTGACGGACGCGAAAACGTTGCCGGAGAAGACCACGTCCTGAGTTCCTTCCAGTGTCACTCCCGAGGCCAATAAGTCGGTACTCCCCCGCTTGACCTCCCCTTCTCCGAGATAGCTGTTCGAAAAATTGTTGCCGGTGACGGTGATTCTTCCACTGCCGGGACCGACTCGCAGAGCGTCCGCCGCCACAATCGTGAACGTATTCGCGCTGATCGCACATCCGTGAGCGTCTCTCAAATCGACTCCCGCTCCGTTGTGAGCGATCACATTCGCGGAAACGGTGATGCCATAGCAATCGCGGTCGAGAATCACCGCCGTTCCATTGCATTCCTCGATCATATTTCCCGAAAGAACCGATCCGTAGGTGTTTTCGATCACCACTCCGTGACCGAGATGATCGTCGAGATTGTTGCCGTTCATGCAGAGATTGAAGCTGTCGATGCAATGCACGGCATCCTGGTTTTCCTCGAACTGATTGGCCGAGACCACGATGTCGTGGCAACCGAGCAGATTCAGCCCCGTCCCCTTGTTATAGGTGATCAGCGAGTCGCAGATGCGGGGATCTTCGTAGCAGTGATCGAGCCGGATCCCGTCTTTTCCGTGATAAGAAACGGTCACACCGTGAATGAAAATCTCTTCGATCAGAATCGCTTCGATCCCGTGTCCGCTTTGTGCGTTGCCTGTGATCCGGAAATCGGCCAGTTGGACTCTCCACAGCCGATCCGCTTTCTTCACCTTGGCGCCGTCCGGATGAGCGATCAGCAGAGCCGGCTCTCCAGACTGATTTTTGTTGACCAGATGCGTCGCAGCCCCCGAACCCTGAATCAGGACATCACCGCGCTCGAGCCGGAGCGGTTCGGTCAGCTCGAATGTTCCCGGGGGAAGCTGAACCACTCCCCCTTCGGGCGGGAGTGCGTCGAGCGCTGCCTGAAGATTCGGGTATTGCTCGGCTCGGATGATCCCCGGATGCTGAGTTGATTCCTGAGTCCTGGCGTCCTGCCAGAGAACCGCCGATCCGAACAGACCGGCCAGACACAAACTCGCAGCAAGATTCTGCATGGTGAAAACTCCTTGAGATGAGGAAAACCGCATCGTATCGGGTTTGGCTCAAGAAAGGAAAAACCGGTCTCCCGGAAGCAGTAGATTTTCCGAATTGGACTCACGGTGACGGGACGCACTCTGCGCAGATTAAAAATTTGGTCCCTGGGTTTTCAGAAAATCCACAAATCGCCGTCCCCTCGCTCTCCGCGTGTTGCGCAACAAACTCGCCTATTGGTAGAGAGGCTTCGAGTGCGGAAAGCCAGGGAGCAGGAATGTCAAAATCCCATTGTCAATCGAAAGGTTCAAGGTGCAATGTTCAAGGTTCAAACGGAATCCATCAGAGGCTACTTCCTATTTCCTACTTCCTAGTTCCTCACAAATCCTTCCACTCTTCCACTTTCCACTCTTCCACCCCTCATCGGAGGTGCATCAAAATGACAACATCCAGCTCCCCTCGGGAATGTGAAACAAGCTTTGCGATGCAAAGTGTCATCAATTTGATGGCGCGCGGTCTTCACAATCGGGCATTTACGATCGTTTGCCCCGAGGTTTACTGAACTTGACAAGTTGACAACTTGACAACATCAAATTGGTCAACTTCGGGAAATTGTGAAACAAAACTCCCCCTGTTCTTTGAAAATCTGTCATCAATTTGACAACACCCTACCCGACGCAGGAGCCGGGAGGTTTGTCACGAGCGCGCAACATTTCGCGACCGGACCGTGTGAAAAACTCAATCCCAGCGATCCAGAATTTCCTGGATTCCTGGATTCCTAATCCAAAAACAAGTTCAAAAATGAATGAGGAAAGCAGGAACCCAGGAACAGTTGATCCACGCTCTGCCTTCTGAGGTACTGGAAAATCTCATCTCGCGCTGAG
>DATKCB010000528.1:0-3536 GCA_035513495.1 Planctomycetaceae bacterium
TGAACGAGCCGACTGAGGCGGGAGGTGAAGGAACACGAAAGATTCTCGAACTGGCCTCCTCTTGCGGTCCCCGCGATTTGTGTCTCGTTCTGATTTCCGGCGGGGGCAGTGCGCTGATGCCGGCTCCCGCAAAAGGTGTGACTCTAAAAGTTAAGCAACAGGTCACCCGGCAGTTGATGCTTTCGGGCGCGACAATCAATGAACTGAATTGCGTCCGCAAACACCTCTCGGACATCAAAGGCGGCCGCCTCGCGATCGCCGCTCGTCGAGCCGGACGAATCGTGTCGCTGATCATCTCCGACGTCGTCGGCGATCCGCTCGACGTGATCGCGTCGGGACCGACCGTCCAGGATTTGTCGACTTCCCAGGATGCGTATGAAGTGTTGAATCGGTTTGGGGGGGGGCATCCCGTTTTTGCCGAATATACCCTCTCGATCGTCCAAGCGAGGTTACTTCTGATTGCTCAAAATCTTGAACAGGGACGTCGGGATTCGGGGGCGGAAATGGCTGGAGAGGATTCAAAGTCATTCCCCGATCAGGTGCGGAATTTCGTGATCGGCAATAACGACGTGGCTTTGACCGCCGCTGCGCAAGAAGCGCTGTATCGGGGATATGCCGTCTACTCTCTCGGGTCCGAAAACGAAGGCGATGCCGACGACCAGGGACGCGCGCTGGCCCGGCTCGGTCTGCGGATCCTCGAATCGCACGAACCCGTCGCTCCACCGGCGTGTGTGCTGAGCGGTGGAGAACCGACGGTCTCCTTCGTGCCGACCGAGCAACCTCGTAAAGGGGGGCGCAATCAGCAACTGGCTCTTTCGGCACTGATTGAGTTGAGCGAGGCCGATCTGGAGAAGATTGTCGTTATCTCGGGCGGCACCGACGGTGAAGACGGGCCGACCGACGCGGCCGGAGCAATCGCTGATGCGAACGTATTAAACAAGGCGAATCAACTCGGTCTCGAACCGGCAAAATTTCGAGACATCCAGAACGCCTATCCGTTCTTCGAAGCGACCGACGGATTGCTCAAAACCGGTCCCACGAACACGAACGTGATGGACCTGCGAATTATGTTGGTCGGGGAGTGATCACAGCACCCGCAGTTGCTCCACGGGAATCATCGCGTTCAGGCTGCCGCTACGAAAGCCTTCGAGGTCGAGCGTGATGTAGCGGAAACCGAGTTCGCGCAGCTTGGCCACGACCTGAGAACGAACGGCTTCTTCGGATAATTTCGGCAGGGCAGAAACCGGAATCTCGATCCGTGCGAGATCGTTGGTTTCGTGACGAACACGGAGTTCCCGTTCGTCGAGCAGTTCTTTGAGGAAACTTTCTGCCGCATCGACGCGGGCGACGCGTTCGGGAGTGACTGCAAGTCCGTAGGCGATCCGGCTCGACAGGCACGGACTGGCCGGTTTGTCCCAGACAGGCAACTGCCATGCGCGGGCCAGTTCGCGGACGTCCTCTTTGGTGAAGCCTGTTTCCAGCAGCGGACTGTCGACCGCGTGTTCCTGCGCGGCCTGCATCCCGGGCCGATGATCGCCCCGGTCGTCGAGGTTGGCTCCGTTGAGGATCACGGCAAACCCGAACCGCTCGCGGAGCGAATCGAGTCGATCGTACAGTTCGGTCTTGCAGAAGTAGCACCGGTCCGGTCCGTTGCGGAGATAGTCTTCATTCTCGAATTCTTCGGTCTCGACGAGTTTGTGCCGGATTCCGATCGTGCGTGCGACCTCGAGCGCGATCTCGCGTTCTCCCTGCGCCAGCGAAGAACTGACCGCCGTCAGCGCGATCGCCCGGTCTCCGCAGGCCAGTTGAGCCGCTTTCGCTACGACTGAGCTATCAACGCCGCCCGAAAAGGCGACCGCCACGCGCTCGAAACCGGCGATCCGTTCGAGCAGTGCCCGATGTTTTTGTTGTAGCGATTGGGTGAGCGGCACGATTTTCTCTCTGGTAGATGTGCGCAACATTTTCTGCCGTTCCGGTCGATTCTACTCCGATCCTCTGGTGTGATACAATCGGGCCATGTCTTTCGAAGAATTAAAACACTCGCTGCTCCGCCCGGAATGCTGGAACTCCGACCGGCCGGTAGAGCTGATCGAGACGCATCTGTCGTGCCTGTTTCTGGTTGGAGACCGCGCGTACAAGCTCAAAAAACCGGTCGATTTCGGTTTTGTCGATTTTACGACGCTGGAGCAACGAAAGTTCTATTGCGAGGAAGAACTGCGTTTGAATCAACGCACCGCAGCCGAGTTGTATCGGGGTGTGCGGACAATAACCGGGACCGTCGATTCGCCCCGGCTGGACGGCGACGGCCCCGTTTTGGATTACGTCGTCGAGATGGAACGCTTCTCCCAGGACGATCTGCTCTCACGTTGGGAACGGGACGGACGACTGACGTTCGAACACATGGATCAACTGGCTGAATCGATCGCGTCGTTTCACGAAAAGTGTCCGATCGCCAGTGCTGACAGTCCGTTCGGAGCCTCCGATCGGATTATTCACACGATGAACCAGAACTTCGAGTTCCTGAGCGACGATCGGCTCCCGTCCGAAGTTCACAGCAGAATTCAGAATCTGAAGATGTGGGCGATGCTCCGGCATCTCGAGCTGGAAGAATGGTTTTCTGATCGCAAAACCGCCGGACGGATCCGCGAGTGTCATGGAGACATGCACCTCGATAATCTCATCATGAGACACGGGAAGATTACGGCTTTTGACGGGATCGAATTCAACGAAGATTTTCGCTGGATCGATACGATCAGCGAGATTGCGTTCTGCGCGATGGATCTCGCCCATCGCGGGCATCCCGAACTGTCCCATCATTTCGTGAACCGCTATCTCGAAATCACGGGCGACTATTCGTCTCTCAAAGGACTACCCTATTATCTGTGCGAACGCGCAATGGTTCGTGCGAAGGTCACCTGGCTGCGAATTCTTCAAAACCCTGGCGATGCAGAGCAGAAGCAGCTCCACGAAGAACTGAACCGATTCGTCGCACTGGCCGAACGGTACGCCTTCGAACGTCCGAACGGACTGATTCTGATGTGTGGAGTCTCGGGAAGCGGAAAGTCGTTCGGAGCGGAAAAAATCGTGCATGAGCTGGGCGCGATTAGAATCCGCTCGGACGTCGAGCGGAAACGAATCGCCGCCGAAACGGGTCTCGATCCCGAGGATCTCTATTCGAGCGAGATGACCAAAGACACGTACGCCCGTCTGCATCAACTCGCGGTGATGTCGATCCGTCAGGGCGCGCTGGTCGTTCTGGACGCGACTTACAATAACATTTTCTGGCGGACACTCGAACTCGGCTCGGCGAAGGGCTGTCAGGTCCCCTTCCGGATCCTGTTTATGACGGCTTCCGAAGAGGTGCTTCAGGACCGGATCCGGCGGCGGCAACAAGCGGGAACCGACCCGTCCGACGCCGACTTACTGGTACTCGCCGAACAACTCCGCGCCCGCGACCCGATTTCGGAAGCCGAACGGGAATTTACGATCGACGTCGACACCGAACAGCCGGACTGCTGGGAGCGGGCGATCGAGGA
>DATKCB010000529.1:0-3603 GCA_035513495.1 Planctomycetaceae bacterium
TGATATGCTTTTCCCATCGGGCGTCCGGTCTCTCCGTGATGCCACTCGTTGAATTCCCACTCGTGAACCGTACCCATCGAACAGAAATGGGCCAGATTCACCAGCTCGCGCCGCGCGATATCCTTCATCCCCAGCTTGTGAATGTAGCGGACCCACAATCCGCCGATGAACGGCCAGATGCCTCCGTTGTGATAGTGGTTGGGCAGATTGAGCATATTGACCGTAAAATATGGTCGCCATTCGGGGTCGCCCGCCTGGACGGGAGGATAGAGACACTTGACCGGCCCCGGATCGTTCACTCCGACTCCCCACATGAAGCGGAACGTCATCATCGCGCGTTCTTTATCGAGCAGATCGGTCAGATAGGCGAGCAGGTTCCCGTACACATCGCAGCGCCAACTGAAACTGAACGGAGAGATCTCTGCAACCATGTATCGGGCGTCGCCGAGTGCATATTGAACTTCGTTAAAAGTCGGAATCGCTTGGGATTGCTCCGCCTTCGTCGAAGGCCAGAAATTCCGGAGCAGAACGGTCCGGACGTGTTTCGCCCAGCGCTCGTAGTCGTTTGCCTTCTCGTGGTCCTCGAAGTGTTTCAGAATGCACGAATAGCAGATCAACGCTCGATACCAGAGCACCTCATCATACAGAATGTGGTAGCTCCGCGCGAACAGGTCGGTCCAGTCGCCCGCTTCGGGAATCTCCAGCAATCCGCAGTTGTTGGAGTCGTGCGCGCTGAGCCAATCCATCATGCGCTGCAGGTGGAATCGATACTCTTCGACGATCGACCAGTCGTTCGTGACGACAGAGTATCGCCAGAGAGCCAGAAACAGCCACAGCCCGCTGTCGATCGAAGTGATGCCTCCGACGCCAGCGTAATCGGGCTGTTCGGTATCGATCGACACGTTGCTCGGAATCTGTCCCGAAGGAGCCTGATGCGAAAGGAGCGTGCGTAAGGTAGCGGCCTGGCACTGCCGAATGTCTTCGTCCTCCAGATCGATCGACCAGATGATCGTCTTGCAACCGTCGCGCGCCCAGACCGAGCGATAATTCGCATCGGTTCCATACACCTGGTTGTCGTCCAGCGAACAGGCGGAGAAACCTTTCGGCGTCAGATTTTTTCGAAGCGCTTCAATCGCTTTCTGATAAGCCCGCTGCAGCAGAGCCAACTCCTCGGCACTCAGATCGCGATATTCTTCGGGTTGGAACAGTATTTGTTTCGACATATGCTGTGATCCCTCGAAAAGAGTTGTCACATGCGTTTTAACCGCTCGACGGAGCTGATGAAACCCTGAGCGGAAGGAGAGGAGTCAGGACGTAGGATTCTGAATGCAGGATGTTGACTCAAAAATCGTGAAAAAGTCATGGAGAGAAAACGCTAGTAAAGAACGGAATGACTTCCAGTTTCAGGACCATGAAACTGAAATACCCGAAGAACGCGCTCGACCAGATGATCGCCACGAACCGCAAAGGACTCATCGTCAGAGATCGCGAGAGAACCTTATTGTTCAGCCACAACAGCAGGATCGAATAGACGAACATCACGCCTCCCTGCAGCGCGGCCGAAATCGTGACCAGCAGTAGCGGTTCGGACAAATTCGGAATCATCAGCACGCCGATCCCCAGGGCGATCTCGCCCCACAGAAAGACGAAATACAGCTTGCTGAGGCTCCAGTTGTCGTTGTCGCGCAAATAGTTCGTTTTCACGATGTCCGCCGAGATTCGCGAGGCGGCGTCGAGCACGCCGAGTTCGGTCGTGAGCAGAATGGCGGTTCCCATCAGCAGAAATGCGGTCTTCAGAAACCCTCCGAAGTTCATCTTGCCGAGAGTCGCTGCTTCTCCCCAGATGAAATTCATCTTCTCGCCGAACTTGTCCATTCCCACTTTGAGCGATCCGTCCGCTTCGTAAAAGATTGAGTAGGAAATGAGTGAAAGCAAAACGAGACAAATCACACAGGTTAAAAAGAAGCTGAAGAAGTGTTCGATGTTGGCGGCTCTCCACCATTGTCGCCAGCGGGAGAGATTCTCTTCGGTGTGTTCGAAGTGGTAACCGATCTCCGACACCGCTTCTTCCTGACCGGTCAGCGGACTGGTGATCCGGCCGATGTATTTGCCCATCCCGTAGCCCTTGTCCTTGATGTAGTTGGACTGGCCGAGGTTCATCGTGCCGCCAGCCCCTGCGAATGCGAGGGCACCCAGGAGCGTGACGAAACCGATTCCCGATTCGATCGGCGGCAACTCGCCGATGCTCACCGATCCGACAAGCATTTCCGAGATGGCGTACGGTTTCACCAGCAGACAAGCCAGCAACACGACGCAGAGCATGACCAGCGCGACCAGAAACGTCTGAATTTTCTCGACGGTGTTATAAACCACCGGGCCGGCTGTCAACACGATCCCGACGAGGACAAGACCGCCGATCGCAAACCAGTTGGAGTAATATGCCGCGTAGTTGATCACCTCCCCCTTGACCACTTCCTGCGGTCCGAAGATCAGCCACGAGAGCGTTGTGGCCGCCCCCAGCGCCCAGCCGGGCCAAGCCCAGGGAACGATGTTGCAGATCAGCATGAACCAGGCCCAGTGCTTGCTGAGCCGGCAGAAGCCGGTGATCGTGCTTTCGCCCGTGACGAGCGTGTAGCGTTCGATCTCCATGTTCAGAAAGAACTGCGTCGACACGCCCAGGAGACAGGCCCAGAAAAAAATGAATCCCGCCTTGTAGACGATGTGCGGCCAGAGCATGAACTCGCCCGATCCGAGCGACAGCCCGGCCAGCATCAGGCTCGGTCCGAGCATCTTCTTCCACGAAATCGCCGGCGGCATCTCGCGATACCGCAACGGAGGGAGATGTTTGTGGGGAATGATGTCGTCGGGAACGAGACGTTCCTCGGCAGTCTCCGCTTCGGACATGCGAACGCCTCGACTCCGAATGGCAGGTAACAAATCAAATCAAATGACACGCGGCGGGCGGCACAACCGATCCTGTGGCGAACGAGTCGTGAGGTCACTCCGACCTCACGACTCGTTCACGCGACGAATGGGAAACAACGCTTCACCCGCGGGGTTACCCCGCAGTGTCCTGACCAACATATTTCAGAAGGCCGGACTGTTCTTGTGCGATCCTCCCGCCACGCGCGACCCCCATCCTAACGGGTTTGGGTTGGTAATCAAACGGATTCCCGATGATTCCCGAAGAACAGCCACCCAAGCGGGCGGTCGTTGATGCGGAGCCGCATTCTGCACGAATCGTGGAATCTTAAGTCCATCTATAGAAACGAGTTGTCGAGTTTTTCCGAATCCCGACAGATCGACCTCACAGATAAATGTGGACATAATTATCTTGTATTTGTAAGATGCTTTCCGGTCGGTTGATGCTCCGCCTGGATCGAACCGATTCCCACCCCCCAACCATCCTGCCATCTTAGCCTCGACCCAGGAGTGTTCCATGCGTTCAAACGTCCTGTCCGGCGTCTTCTTCGTCTTCCTTGTCTCCATCACCGTCGCGATGTGCGCGGATCCACCTGTCAGCGAGACGAAAACGCAGACGTCAGATTCTGCGGAGTCGTCCGACAAGGAAGACAAGGAAAAGGAGATCCCGCGGATTTCCGT
>DATKCB010000530.1:0-19229 GCA_035513495.1 Planctomycetaceae bacterium
TACGTCACAGCGGGAGGGGGATTGTATCGAATCAAACTGAAGACAACCGGATTTCATCCGGCGTCGAAGTGACGGGGGTGGAAGAGTTGAAGGTTCAAAGTTGAAGGTTGAAGGGAACGAGAAATCGGGTGTCATGCTCACATTGCAAGGCAGAGCTAGGATGTGAACTGTTCTCGAGTCTTGCGATTTAATTGAAGACTCCGGTGTTCCGAGAGTAAGTATGACTGTTGCAATCGTGGGAGGTTACGGACAGCTCGGGACGGCGCTGCAGCGGGTGTTGGGCGAACGATGTGTTCCTCTTTCCCGAACCGATTGCGATCTGCTCCACTTCGATCATGCCGAACATTCGCTGGAACAGCTTCAGCCTCGGGTCATCGTCAATTGCGCCGCTTATAACTATGTGGACAAAGCAGAAGCAGAACGGGAACCCGCGTTCGCACTCAACTGCGAAGCGCCCGGTCGTCTGGCGGAGTCTTGCGAGCGGCGCGGGATGGTGCTCGTTCACATCAGCACCGACTATGTCTTCGGACGCGACAATCTCGGAGACGAATCCCTGCGAAAACCGTTCGACGAGACGACAGTGCCGCTTCCCGATTCGATCTATGGAGCGAGCAAGCTGGCGGGTGAAAAATTGGTCCGGGAACATTGCGGGAAACATTTTGTACTGCGAACGTGCGGTCTGTACGGACATCGGCTCGCTCAAGGGAAGGGGAATTTCGTCGAGACGATGCTCCGGCTGGGAGCCGAACGGGACGAGTTGAAGGTCGTGAACGACCAGAGATGTACTCCGACGTCGGCGGCTGATCTGGCCGAGGCGATTGCGGAAATGCTGGAAACCGATGCGTATGGACTCTATCACGCCACGAATTCGGGAGAGACCACCTGGTTCGACTTTGCGCGCGAGATTTTTCGAGTGAAGAAAATGAACGTGCGGGTGGAGCCGATTTCTTCCGAGGAGTTCGGTGCGGCGGCACCGCGGCCGCCGTACAGCGTGCTGGATTGTCACAAGCTGACGCGGACTCTCGGACGGGATCTCCCACCGTGGAATGAGTCGCTCTCGCGTTATTTATCTGGCTCAAATCGCTGAGAACCCACGAACCCGGTTTCTCTGCGGAAATTTGTGAGATTTTGGCAGATTTCGGGTAATATTCGCAAGATCGACCGCGTCTCTACGAACAGCGTCAAGTCGTGTTGTTAATCCAGGTTGCGTTTTTCGGAAAGAAGAATGGTCTTTCGGATGCTGAATCGCGTATGATGAGACGGAAGTGTCTCGTCACAGAGCGGGCCGTTCGGCCTTTTCCGGTTCGGTCTTTTCCGATTGTACTCTCAAATGGAACTTCGGTATGTCGTTCGAACATTGGACTCGAAAATATCTGTTCCGGCTGCAAGTCGGTCAATTCCTGCAGCGCGCCGCCGACTGGATGGCGGTTTTCTTTCTCTGCTTCGGCACGCTGGTGCTGATCTCGAAGCTGATGTTTCCGATGCTCTGGCCGCATGTGATGTGGCTGGCGCTGGGAGCGATTCCGGTCGCGATCGTCGCGTGGCAGGTTTCTCAGCGGGAAGCGTTCACGATGACCGAATCGGTGGCCTGTCTCGACAAAAAGCTCAACGCGGGCGGTCTGCTGATGACCCTCAGCGAAGCTCCCGACGCCGAGTGGCAAGCACATCTTCCGCAAATCGAGGCCCGCTGGAAGAATTCGCTGCCGCACTACCGACCGTTCCGCTTCGCGAAGCTGGTGGGAATTCCGCTGTTGTTCTGCATTGCCTGCGGGTTCGTTCCCTTGCGCGAAGAATCGCTCCTCGAGGCGCTCAGCAAGCAGACGGTTGCCGAACAGAACGTCGAGGAACTCAAAGCAATGATGGAGAAGCTCAAAGAAGAGGAGATTCTCAAGGACGAAGAACAGCAGCAGCTCGAGGAAGAATTGCAGAACCTGCTCGCCGAGAAAAACGAGCCGCTGACTCACGAAAAATGGGAAACCGTCGATGCGCTGCGGCAGAAAATGCAACTGCGGCTCGACCAGACCGCGATGACCATCGCCAAGGCGCAAAACGCGGCGGCCACGCTCTCGAAGTCGGGCGACGGCGACGGTCTGACACCCGAACAAGTTGCTTCACTGCAAGCACAGATCGCGGAAGGTTTGCAGGCGCTCAGTCAGAAAGGTGCAGGCAAGCTGGGAGAAGGAAAACTCGGCGAGGCAAAACTCGGAGCGAACGGAGAACTCAAACTCCCGTCCGATCCACAGGCACGACAGGAATTGCTGGAAAAGTTGCAGGAACTGCTCGAACAGGAATCGCAGAAGCTTTGCGAACTGCGCAGTCAGTGCAAGGGAGGAAACTGCAAAGACGGTCAATGCGCCGGGTATTCGCTGGCGGAAATGCTCGCCAATTGTGAAAAACCGGGCAAGGGAGGCGTGACTCGCGGGCGGGGGGATGCCGAGTTGAACTACGGACACGAAAGCGACGATCAGGGAGTCAAGTTCAAGGAAACCATCCTCCCGAAAGGGTTTCTCGACGATCCGAAGGACGAGATTCTGAATATCACGCTGGCACCTCCGAAGGAAGAGATTGCCGAATCGGCTCCGCGCGGTGCCGCCCGGTCGAGCGATCCTTCGACCGGAAAGGCGACCTGGAATCGCAAGCTGTCCCCTCGGCATCGGCAAGTCGTCAAAGGATATTTCAACTCGGACGAATCCGAATAACTCCGTGGTCAACCAGCGTACTGCCATCACATCTCAGATTGATCTCCGTTCACATCACAGACGACGCTCCACTGAAAGAGAACGCCGTGTCCGATCCGACCGCTGCCGAAGCTCCTTTATTTGATGATCTCGATCCCCGATCCGAAGTTTCCCCGGGCAAACTGCTCCCCGAGAAGGACGTGATGCGCGCCGGTGAATTGATTCGGCGGCTGCGCGCCGGACTGGGGAAAGCGATTCTGGGACAGGACGAGCTTCTCGATCTGGTCACGATCTGTCTGCTGGCGCGGGGGCACATGCTGCTCGAAGGTCTGCCGGGGTTGGGAAAAACCGAACTGGTCAAATCCCTGTCGTCGCTGCTGGGGCTCGAATTTCGCCGCGTGCAGTTCACGCCGGACCTGTTGCCGAGCGACATCATCGGATCGCCGATTCTGGAAGATCACGGGGACGGACATCGCAAACTGATTTTTCATCGCGGACCGATCTTCGCGAATCTGGTGCTGGCGGATGAAATCAACCGCGCCTCCCCGAAAACTCAAGCGGCCCTGCTGGAAGCGATGCAGGAGCGGCGCGTGACGATCATGGGCGAATCGCATCATCTGCCCAGTCCCTTCTTCGTACTCGCCACGCAAAACCCGATCGAACTGGAAGGCACGTATCCGCTCCCCGAAGCGCAGCTCGACCGGTTCATGTTCAAGATCAGCGTGTACGGAGTTTCGACTGAGACGCTGCAGCAGATCATCAGTACCCGCCGCAACGGCGCTCCGCCCGAACTGGAGTCGGTTCTGTCAGGTGCCGAGCTCGAAGTACTGTTCGACATTACCGATCGCGTCCACCTGCCTGAAGCGGTCGCCAATTACATCGCCCGACTGGTCACGGCGACTCGTCCCGAGGAACCGTCGGCCCCGGACCACGTCAAAAAATTCGTAAAATTCGGGGCTTCCCCCCGCGCGGCGATTGCACTCGCGGCAACGGCCCGGGCAGCCGCGTTGATGAAAGGCAAACCGAACGCCGGTTTCGAAGAGGTTCAGCGAGTTGCCGAAAGCGTGCTGGGCCATCGTATCATCCTCGATTACTCGGCGCGGCTCGAAGGGTGGACTCCTCCCAAACTGGTCGAATCGTTGATCGAAAGCGTGCGCGAAGTGGGCCGTGAAATTCCCGAAGACCTGTCGGTTTGACTTTCGTCGGCCGATCGAGCCAGGAGAAATGGAGCGGCTTCAGACAGTCAATCGATTCGCGAAATGATCCCGAATTCCTGACGGACGAAATCTTATGTACGTTCGACAATACCTGCGAAAACAGGCTTCACTCCAGCGTGCGGCCGGAATGGCCGCGCTGTGCCTTTGCGTCTGGCTCGCGGCACCGCTCCGGGCCGATGCGGTCGGCAGAGAAGTCCCGTTGCGCGGTGAAGATCTCGATATCAACGTCGATTCGCGCTGGGCCGGTTGTTCGCACGGAGGTTATTTCCCGATCCGCATCCGCGTGACGAATCTGAAAACCGATCGCGAAATCGAGTTTCGCTTCGAACCGTTCGGTAACGAAGGTCTCCCGTCTGTCAGCCGGACGGTCGCTCTGAAACCCAACGCGTCGATGCAGTTCTCGCTTTCCATTCCGATGATCAGCCCGGCGAGCGGAGGATTTTTGAATGTCTACGAAAACGGAAAACAACTGAAGTCGCTCAATACGCAGATCACGCTCCCCGAGGCCGATTCCGCCCAGTACGACCGTCCTTCGATCCTGGTGATTTCTGCAAAAGGTGTGGACGTCGGCCAGTTCGAATACGGAGTGAACAGTCTCTCGGTCATGGCACCTTCGTCGAGGGGGGGATATGGATACAGCGGCACCTCCCGAACCAGCGATCATGAAGTGGTCCCGCCTCTGATGCTGCCCGACCGCTGGATCGATTACTCGGGGCTCGATTTCGTGGCGATCTCGCTGGACGATCTGGAACGAATTCCGACTGCCACGCGTCAGGCGATACTGGGCTGGACTCGAACCGGCGGGAACCTGCTGGTATTGGACGTGAAGTCGATCGCGTCCGAGTCCGAAAAACTCAACCGGCTGCTCGAACTCGATCGGCAGGCGTTCAAGGCGGGCGAGCGCTGGAACTCGCCCAATCTCGGTACTCGAATACCGGTCCAGATCATCGAAGCGATGCAGTATCCCGGCGGAGGTTACGCCGCCTCCGCTTCAGGAGTTGTTGAGGCCAGCTCGGGTGAGCCTCCCGCAGCGGCGGTCGCACAGAATCCTGAATATGCGTGGGCGAACGGAGAGCAGGCGTTTCAGTCTCGCGAGTATCTATTGGGGACCGTCACGTCGTTTCAGGAGAACCCGTTTCCCGGAACACCGCACGAATGGGCGTGGCTCCTCAAAACGCTGAAATCGGAACAATTTCAATGGACGACCCGCCACGGTGTTTCGCCCCGGCACGGAAACAAGGAGTTTCTACATTTTCTGATCGCGGGAATCAGCGGAGTCCCGGTGGTCGCGTTTCTCATCTTGATCACGATTTTTTCGATCGTGATCGGTCCGCTGAATTACTTTTTTCTGACGAAACGAAAGCGGTTGTATCTGCTGGTGATTACGATCCCCGCGATCGCCGTGTTGACGAGCGTGTCGCTGTTCGGATATTCGGTTGTCGCGCACGGGTTCGGCACGAAGTCGCGAATCCGATCGCTGACCGTTGTCGATCAGGGGAGTCAGAAAGCGGTCGATTGCACGCGCGTTTCGCTGTATGCGGGACTGGCACCTTCCGAAGGACTGCAATTCACCGCCGAGACCGCGGTTTATCCCGTGTGGCCCGATCAGGACGAGGAGACTTTTTCCTCGGGTCATCTCGATTGGACCAATCGGCAAGCCCTGGAAGTCGGGTTTCTGAAGTCCCGCACGCGGACCCAGTTTTACAACGTCACCCAGCGCGACGAACGGGGACGGCTTCAGTTCGGTCCTCCCGTGCAGGGATCGCTCAAGGTCGATAACGGATTCGAAACCGATCTGGCGCAACTGCTCGTTCGCGGAACCGACGACAAATTCTATTACGGTCGGGATATCGCCGCCGGCTCCTCGGCGACTCTCAAAGAAGCCACCCGCGAAGATTACTCCCAAATCACGAGCGTTCTCCGAGCGAGTCAGCCGAGTCTGCCCGAACGAATCACCGACTACGGTTCGTCCCCGCGCGGATTCGGGTACGGATACGGATTCAGGCCCCGCGCAGAATTTTTCACACAGTTCAGCAAGAATCGAATGGAACAATTGCTGACCGGAATCACCTCGACGACGGAGAGTCAACTCGGCAAGCAATCCTACTTCGGTTTATTTGCGCGAAATCCCGGCGTGGAGATCGGCATCGAAAATACATCCGAACGGGACGGCCTGCACGCGCTGTACGGATTTTATTAACGACCTCGATGCCGCGCGGACGGGCGGATTGGAGAACCACGAATGACAGTATCACTTCAGCCGAATGGCCGGACGGAACGTACCAACGGGCTTCCAAGCCCGTTGACTATGAACCTTGCACACACGAACGGGCTTGGAATCCCGTTCTACATCAGTCGGCTAAAGTGTTAAGAATGACAAAGGATTGGGTTTCGGAACCACTCCATGATTGACTCCCCTTCACCACTGTTTGAAGACGATCTGCCGGAAAGCGCGTCGGTTGCGCCCGCCGTGAAAGCGGGAGCGCCCGCGGGGACGAATCGGACTCCGACACTGGAGGTCAAAAATCTCCACCGCTTCTTCGGAAAATTGAAGGCGGTCAACAACATCTCGTTCAAGGCGTATGCGGGACAGGTCGTCGGGTTTATCGGACCGAACGGGGCAGGGAAGACGACCACCATGCGGATCCTCGCCACGCTGGAAACTCCGACGGCGGGCGATGCGTTCATCGGGGGAGAGTCGGTGGTCGATTATCCCGACCGGGTCCGGCATCGGCTCGGGTTCATGCCGGATTCTTTCGGCAAATATGCGAACATGAACGTCGTCGAGTATCTCGATTTCTTCGCCCGCGCCTACGGATTCAAGGGTCAGCAGCGCAAGGATGCGATCGAACACGTGCTCGTGTTCACGGAACTGCGGAAGCTCGCTGAGAAACCGATCAATACGCTTTCCAAAGGAATGTCGCAGCGGCTCGGACTGGGTCGCACCCTCGTTCACGATCCCGATATTCTGATTCTCGACGAACCGGCTGCGGGACTCGATCCCCGCGCGCGGGTGGAACTCCGCGAACTGATTCACCTGCTCGCGACGGAACTGAATAAAACCGTCCTGATCAGCTCGCACATTCTGACCGAGCTGGGCGAAATCTGCGACTCGGCGGTGATCATCGAGGCCGGGGAGATCATCGCCAGCGGAACGATCAAAGACATTCTCTCGATGCGGCGGCAGGCGGTCGGCCGGAAATCTCACGCCACGATCGAAGTCGTCGTGATCGACCGCATCGACGAAGTCGAAAAATGGCTCGTGCAACAGGCGTTTGTGAGCGAGGTCAAAGTCTCGGTCGAATCGGTCTCGTTCGAATTCGAGGGAGATCGGAACGACCAGCACCGGGTCTTGAAAAACATGCTGCATGAAGGTTTCCAGGTCCTCGAGTTCCGAGGCAAAGTCGAAAGTCTGGAAGACGCGTTTATGGATCTCACCAAAGGAATCACTCAGTAGGATGTAGTTGTTAGGATGTAGGATTTAGTTCCTAGTTCCTAACTCCTATTTACTAATTACTGCCCATGTCCGACGTTGCCGTACTCACAACCCGATGGGATGAACTGCTCGAACGGTGGAGCGACCGTTTGAATCCGGTCGTGGTGCGCGAAGTGCGGCAATCGTTCAAGAACAGAATTTTTCTGGTCGTGTTTTTTCTGCTCCTGTTCGGATGCTGGCTGACCTCGATGTCATTGATTCTCAGTTATTCCAATTCGATCGAACAGGTCGAAATCGGGCCGCTGTTTTATCAGTGGTATCTGGTCGGCCTGATCGGTTGTCTGATTTTTGCGATTCCCGCCGGGGCGTTCTTCAGCATGGTCCAGGAGTTTCGGGACAAGGCGTTCGAGGTGCTGGCGATCACGAGCCTGACTCCCCAGCGGATCGTCTGGGGAAAAATTCAGGGAGCGATGGTCATGATGATGATCTACGCTTCGGCCCTGGCACCGTTCATCAGCTTGAGCTATCTCCTGGGAGGATTGGGACTGCTCAATCTGTTCGCCAGCTTGTTCTTTCTGTTTGCCGTCTCGCTGACGATGTCGATGTTCGGGGTGATGATGGGCGCGCTCTCCCAGAAACCGTGGCTGGAGGTCCTGAACCTGCTGATTCTGCTGATCGCCTCGATGGTCGTGGGGGGGATTTCGTACGGTGTTTCGGGAGATCTGGTACTCCGAGAGAGCATGGATCTCTCCGGGATGCTCATGGGGATGTTATGCTTCGGCCTGTTTCTGGGGTTCGTGGCTCTGATTTCGCTCGGAGTCGCTCAGGCCCAGTTGACGACGACCTTTTTACCTCTGGATTATCGGCGCCACGTTCCGACTTCGGCGAGAACTCCGGTCATCGCACAAATCGGCCCGCGTCCTCCCGCCGCGAGTCATCCATCCAACTAGAGCATAAAAATTCGATCGAACGAGAGAACTTATGAGTACCGTTGAAGCCGCCTTGATCCGATTGGAAAAGATCGGCGATTATCTGAACTCGATTCTGGTGAAAGAGACCCGCCAGTCGTTCAAGAGCCGTCAGTTCATCGCGACGTTCATGCTGCTCTTGCTCGTTTCGTGGCTGATTTCGCTGTTCGCCGTGCTGATCTGGGGGGACAGCATCAATTTCGGATCGAAGGGCCGGGATCTGTTTCTGTTCTATTATACGGTGCTGTTGGTGGCGATTACCGTCATCGTTCCGTTCGGCGCTTATCGCAGCATGATGGGCGAACAGGATCTGAACACCTACGACCTGCTTTCGATTACCACGCTGACTCCCCGTCAGATCGTCTGGGGAAAACTGCTCAGCGCGCTGTTACAGGTTTTCATCTATTATTCGGCGATTGCTCCCTTCATCGCCTTTACGGCTCTGTTGGAAGGATTCGATCTGCCGGCGGTGGCGTTTTCGCTCGGGGTCGGGCTTGTGATCTCGTTCTGCTTTTCGGTGGTAGCGCTGATGGTAAGTACGGCGGCGAAGCAGCGGCATTGGCAGGGGTTACTTTCGATCGGACTACTGGGCGGTCTCGTGAGCGGATTCTTCACGACCAGTATCTTTCTGGCTCAGATGTTTCAATTCTCGAATCCCTTCGAAGAACCGAATTTCTGGTGGGGTGTATTGATTACGCTGATGATCGTGCTCTCGTACGCGTGGCTCTGCTTGCAGATCACGACCGCGCAGCTCACCTTCGAAGCGGGCAATCGCAGCAGCGGGATTCGCATCACCAGCACGCTTCAACTGCTGCTGATCTGGGGAGGTGTGACTGCGTATTTCGTCTACCAGAGCCGGACTTCCGATCTGACCGATTATCTGCTCCCGATGAGCATCGTGACCATCCTGCATCTCTCGATGCTGGGGCTGGCTGCGTCGACCGAGGAGGATTATCTCTCCCGCAGAATCCGCAAGTCGCTTCCCAAATCGGGCGTGGCGCGCCTGATCTACGCTCCGTTTCTTCCGGGGGGATCGCGCGGATTTGCCTGTTTTCTGGGAATCATGGCGCTCCTGCTGGGATTTCAGTGTCTGTGGCTGTCTCTGGAAGGTTACTCGTTCAACGGACAAAGAAGTTTTAACGCGGCACTCGCGCTCGATTGTTATCTGGTGATCTACCTGGGAATCGGTTGCTGGTTCGGACGATTTGCGAGCAAACTTTCGAGCGACATTCGTCCGGGACACGTCCGCGTCCTGATTATCCTGATGGCCGCCGCGGGCATGATCGTGCCCGTCATCACCGCCTCTTTCGACTGGATCAGTTTCAATCGATTCTCGCTGGCGTGGGTGTCGAACCCGATCATGACTGTGCCTTACATCGCGAGCGATAATTACGAAGCGAAGAAATCGATCACCATTCTGTTGTTTGCTGCGGGAACGGCGATCCTGATCAACGTCCGGGCGATGTTCCTCGCACTGTCGGAAATCGCGAACGCCAAGGTCGAGCGGCCTCTCCGTCCGGTTGTCGAAAACCATCCGTTTCAGATTCCAGCCGCTTCGGACGTTCTACCCGATCCTTCTTCGATGGAATCCTGAATCCCGTGAGACACGATCCCGACGTCCAACGTGCAGTCAACTCCTATCAGATGGGGCTGCTCCGCGTCCCGATGGCGGGACGTTCAGGAGAACTGCTCGGCCGAGGGACCGGCAGTTCGCTGGAGTTTCAAGAATACCGCGAGTACATGCCGGGGGACGACATCCGCCATCTCGACTGGTCTGCCTACGGACGGAGCGATCAATTGATGATCCGGCTGTTCCGCGAAGAGATCAGTCCCCGCACCGAAATTCTGCTCGACGGCAGCCGTTCGATGAAAACCGGTGGAAACGCCAAGCCGCTGCTCGCGAAACAGATTACTGCGATGTTCGGTCTGATGGCGGGACTCCTGGGAGGTCGCCCCGCGATGTTTCTGATCGACGACCGGTCGCTGCTGGAATCGCTCACGATCGAAGGACTCGACCGGCTCAAAAATTATTCGTTCAACGGCGTGCGGGACCTGGGCGATGCCGTCTCTGCGGGAGCGGTGCCGCTCAAGAAGCAGTCGGTGCGGATCGTGATCAGCGACTTTCTGTTTCCGCACGATCCGCAAACCCTCATTCGAAAGCTCGCCTCCGATGCGGCCGCGCTGTGGGTGATTCAGATTCTGAATGAGTTCGAGCAGAATCCGACAGCGCTGGGCGGCCGGAGAATGGTCGATGCCGAGACCGAACAGGAAACTGACCTGATCATCAATCCGCAGCGCATCGCAGACTACAAGACCCGCTTGCACCGCTTGCAATCCGAACTGGGACAAGCCTGCCGCCGCGCGCACGCACCCTTCCTGACGGTTCTGGCGGAAAAGGGTTTGCTGAACGTCTGCCACGAAGATTTCTGTCAAGCGGGGATTCTGAGAGTCGATTAACCATGTCGTTTTTCTTTGCCAATCCGTGGGGACTGCTCGGGCTGTTATCGCTGCCCGCGATTGTGGCGATCCATCTGTATCATCACCGCTATCCTCCGCTGCTTGTTTCGGGCCTGCATTTGTGGGGCGTGGAGATGAAGGTTACTACCGCCGGACGCAAACGCGAGCGTTTGCCGATCACGAGTTCGCTGCTGCTCGAATTGCTCGCTGCCTTACTGATCTCGCTGACCCTGGCGAACCCCACGTTCGGCGAACTGGGTAAAGTAACGCACCTGGTCGTCGTGCTCGACAACTCGGCGTCGATGCAGGCGACTCCTCCCGATCAGCCGAGTTTTCGAAATCAGGCAGCGGCTGTTCTACAGGAACGTGTCGAAGCTTTGGGACGCGATGCCGTTGTCACCCTGATGACCACGGGGCGCCGCGTCAAAAAGCTGATCGGTCCCGCCAGTTGGGAGGACGCGAAACTCGCGCTGGCCGAATGGGTCCCTGTCGAGACGTCGCACGATTTCCAACCCGCGTGGGACCGGGCCTCTCAGGTTGCCGAAGGGAATGGAGAGATTCTGTTTCTGACCGATCACCTGCCGGGAGATCACGTCAAGCCGCCGGAAGAGATGGAAATCGTCTCGCTCGGTCGGAAACTCGAAAACGTCGGATTCACCTCCGCCCGCTGGAATTTCGACACCGAAACACGCATCGGATCACTCTTCATGCGGATCGCCAATTATGGACGAACGTCCCAGGAAGTCGGAATTCGAGGCACGGCCGGAGAACAGGAACTGTTCGCGAAAAAAACGACCCTGTCTGCAGGCGCATCCGCCCCGATCGAACTTCCCGTACCGGGAGGAATCGGGCAGATCAAAGTCGAGTTGTACAGCGCCGATGACGCGCTCCCCGTAGACAACATCGTCACGCTGATCGAACCCAGGATTCGATCCGTCAAAGTGGCGATCGATCTCCCCGAGGACCACTCCGCGCGGGGGCCGCTTGAAAAAGTTCTGTCGGCGTTGCGGGATGTCCAAATCGATCGCTCCGAAAATGCGAACCTGATCGTAGGACCCGCGGCCCAACTCCCTCCCTCCAAAGAGGACCTGTGGTGGCTGGGTGTCGGCCCGTTCGATCCTTCGGATGAAGGTCAGGCGAGCGCCGTCGATCTGCTCGGACCGTACCTGCTCGAAAAGCAACATCCGCTGCTGGACGGCGTCGTTCTGGGGGGAGTCGTCTGGGGGGGAATTCAAAAGCCGCCCTACGATCTCGTTCCCGTGGTGAGTGCGGGGCAGTCGGTACTGCTCGGACAGGTTCCGGGAACTTCGACGACCGCGATCGCATTCAATCTGGACTTCGCCCGTACGAATCTGGCGGAAAGTCCCGACTGGCCGATTCTGATGAACAACCTGATCGAGCAGCGCCGCGCGGCTCTTCCGGGACTCGGACAGTGGAACTATCGGCTCAACGAGGATGTTTCGTTTCGCCTGTACGAAGGTCTGACGGATCCCGCCAGCGAAACACCTCCCGAACTTCTCCTCAAACACGAGAAATCCGAACGACCTCTGCTCCGTTCGAACATTGTATTTATTCCTCAACCCGAGGAGACTGGCGTGTACGAAATTCGCGAAGGGGAAAACTCCTTCGGAAAATTTGCGGTCAATTTTTTCGATCCCGTCGAATCGAACCTGACCGGACTGACACCCGGCCTGAAAGAACCGGCCAAAGCGCAATCCGAATTATTCGCACTCGACGACCCTTACTCGTGGCTCATCATGCTCGGTTCGTTTTTAATCCTGCTCGCCGTCCTGGCCGACTGGTTCGTTTTGAAAAGGAAGTAGGATTTAGGAGTTAGGATTTAGCTCCTGATCCCGACTCGTCAATACCTACATCCTAAATCCTAACCCCTAACACGCCTGTGATTGAATTTCGTTATCCCGAACTGTTCTTACTCGCGATTCCTTTGGGGTTCGCTTTCTACCGCTGGGGTTGGACCCGCGGGGTGACGGGGATTTTGCGCGCGATTCTGTTGCTGCTGCTTGTCCTCACGCTGACGGCTCCGATGCTGAATCTCGGCGGGCGTGGAATCGACGTGATCGTCGTGGCGGACCGATCCCGCTCGATGCCGGTCGATTCGCACGGCAACATTCTCGAACTGATTCACAACCTGCAAAACAAAAACAACCTGGGACCGAACAATCGCGTGGGACTCGTGACGTTCGGTGCCAAACCCGCCGTCGAAACGCTCCCGCGAAACGAGGGAATGACCGAGCAGTACGCGCTGCAGATTCTCCCCGACGGAAGCGATCTGAATGCTGCGCTCGAAACCGCGTTGAGTCTGGCCGATCGAAACCGGCCGACGCGAATTCTCGTTCTGTCCGACGGAGAAGCCAACGGGATCGATCCGGTGTTTGCCGCGCGGAAGGCCCGGGAAGAGAAAATTCCGATCGACTATCGCGTGTTCGAACGGATCCGGATCGGCGATGTCGCGATCGATTCGGTGGGACTTCCCGAGTCGGTCGCCCCGCGCGAACCGTTTCAGTTTCCGGTCTGGATTTATTCCGACCGCGAAACCGATGCCGAACTGGTCGTGACTCGTGAAGGGAACGAGCTTTCGAAGAAGACCGTCTCGCTTTCCGTCGGAGCCAACCGGGTTCTGTTTCGGGATGTGATCGAATTGGGCGGTTTCTATAACTACAGCGTCGTGTTGAACGTGCCCGGCGATCCGCTGCTCGAAAACAACGTCGGAGCCGGAATCGTCCGCGTCGATTCGGGGCCGAAACTGCTCGTGCTGACTGCGGACGGACAACCCGACAACCTCACCCGCGCGCTCGTCGCGGGCCGGATCGACGTCGAGATTGCGATCGCCAAGGAACATCCACTGACCCAGGATTCGCTCGACGCCTATCGTGCGGTCATTTTGGAGAACATTCCGGCCCGCGATCTCGGCCGTTTGAAGATGGAACGCCTCGCCCAGTTTACTGAGGATCTCGGTGGAGGATTGATGCTGACCGGCGGAGAGCGGAGTTTCGGAACCGGCGGTTATTTCAAAAGCGCGCTCGACGAGACGATTCCCGTCTCGATGGAAATGCGCGAAGAGCAGCGGAAGAGCCGGATCGCGATGGTGATCGCGCTCGACCGCTCGGGGAGCATGGCCGTTCCCGTCAAGGGGAACAAAACCAAGATGGACCTCGCCAACACCGGAACCGCCGAATGCGTCAATCTGCTCTCTTCGGGAGACAGCGTGGCGGTCATTGCAGTCGACAGTTCTCCCCACGTCGTCCAGGAGATGATCGCTGTCGAAAACAAGGAAGCGATCATTACCCGGGTCAAGTCGATCGAGAGTATGGGGGGCGGGATTTATGTCTACGAAGCGCTCGTCGCGGCGGGACGCCAGCTCCTCAAGGCCGAACAGACCACCAAGCACATTATTCTGTTTTCCGACGCCAACGACAGCGAGGAACCGGGCGACTACAAAAAACTGCTTGCTGATTTTGCGGCGTCCGGCATCACCGTCAGCGTGATCGGGCTGGGAACCGATCACGACTCCGACTCCCAGCTTCTCAAGGACATCGCCAAGCTCGGCAGCGGGAACATCATGTTTACCGAAGACCCCGAAGAACTCCCCCGCCTGTTCGCCGAAGACACGATGAGCGTCGCCCGCAGCACGTTCATCACGCCCGACGAAACGCAGCCGAATGGAATCCCGGGAGCGATTCTGCCCGACGCCTTGCTGCTGGGTGAACTCGGTTCGGGCGCGTTCCCCGGTGTCGGCGGATACAACCTCTCGTATCTGAAACCGAAAGCGACTTCGGCGGTCATCTCGCAGGATGAATACCAGGCTCCACTCTCGGCGTTCTGGTATCGAGGATTGGGACGGGCGGCGGCGTTGTGCATCGAAGTGGACGGGCAACACTCCGGCCAGTTCGGGCGGTGGGAGAACTACGAAGATTTTCTGATTACTCACGCCCGTTGGCTGCTCGGAGGCAACAATCCGAACGACGTGTTCGTCAACATCGAACGCGAGGGACAAGATGCCGTCGTGACCATCGAACTCGATCCCGAACGGACCGACGCGAGCAATACGCAAGCTCCCGAACTGATCGTCGTACCGCCCGGGGACGAGCGGGAAGCAACGATCTCTCCCGATTTCATCTGGACCGGCCCCAACACGCTGCAGGCCCGGTTTCCGCTCGATCGCACCGGCTCGTTTCGAACGATCGTCAAATCGGGAGAAAACCAGCTCACCCGCGGACCGGCGGTCACGCTTCCGTATTCTCCGGAATTCGCTCCCCGGGCCGGTATTCGGACCGGAGAAGAAATTCTCGCGGCTCTCGCCGAGACGAGCGGCGGCACCGCCCGCACCGACGTCCTCGAAGTGTATAACAATCCCCCTCGATCGGCCCGTAAAACCTCGCTGCTGCCGTATCTGTTCATCGCTTCGATCGTGCTGCTGCTGGTCGAGATTGCGGGCCGCAGGCTGTCGCTGTGGGAACGGATGAAGCCGATCGGAGAAACTCCGCAGACCGTCGAAGAACTGCTCGGCAAGAAAAAAGCTTCCTGGATTCCCAAGTGGAAGCTCGCGCTGCCGAAACGCAAGCAGAAGGGATCGACAACGCCGGTTCCGTCCCCGACTGTTGCCTCTGCGACTTCCAAACCGGCTTCCGAACCGCCTCCTGAACCCGCGAAACCGACGAAGACCAAAGCCGACGTCTTCGCCGCCGCCAAGCACCGCGCGAAGAAACGCCGGTAAAAAAGGTGAAAGAGTGGAAGGTGGAAGAGTAGAAGGCACTTTTTGAGACTCCCGTCCATGCGAGTCCGTGTGAACTAATTCGACTTTACTGCTCCAGATACTTCAAAATCTCACGGCAAAATGCCGGGAGATCGCTGGGGCGGCGGCTGGTGATGTGGTGGCGGTTGACGACGACTTCGGCGTCGATCCACTCGCAGCCCGCGTTGACGAGATCGTCCTTGATCCCGGGCGAGCCGGTCGTTTTGATTCCTCGATAAACTCCCGCCGAGATCGGCATCCAGCCTCCGTGACAAATCGCCGCGATCAGTTTCCCATCGCGGTCGAACTCCCGAATCAGCTCCAGAACTTTGGGTTCGCGTCGCAGCTTGTCCGGCATCCACCCTCCGGGACAGATCACTCCGTCGAATTGCGACGACTCGATCTCGTCGATGCTCGCATCGGAGACGCAGGGATAGCCGTGCTTGCCGCGATAAGTTTTCCCCCGCTCCAACCCCGCCAGCGTGACGCCGATGCCCGCTTCTTCGAGCCGGAGCCGGGGATACCACAATTCGAGGTCTTCGTAATCTTCGCCTGCAAAAATCAGAATGCGTTGTGCGGCCGATTGGTTCACGGTGTTTGACCCTGGGATGGTGTTTGAGTTATGTGACGTCGGCGTCACAGCGATTTGTGGAGTGGAAGCCGCGCGACGGCGGATGAACGAGAAGAACTCGAATTTCTACAGCAGTCTTTCCTCGCGATTCTCCCTAGATTTGTCCGAGCTTGCGGCGTTGTTCTTCGATGATCCGGTGGACTTGATGCGGATCGGGAATCCCGTCCACGACAATTTCGATATCAGCTTGTGCTCCGCTGGAAATGCTCACGGAACCCACCTTCATGATTCTCTGAAAAAATGTCTGATTGACCTGCACGTTGCGGACATCGGTATGCCACAACTCGTTAATCGATTTTGAGAGCAGCCCCCGCTCGATAGTCGTTCCTTCGTTGGTTACGATCAATGTCGTTCCTTTACACTGAAGCCACCACACCACGAAGATCACCAGGGCGACGAGACAAGCGATCAAGGGCCAGGGTGGAAACATGACCCCTGCCACGCCGCCGCCGATCAACAGGAGTGCGGTCAGCGAGAACTTGACCGGCGAGTTGCGAAACATCGAAGGATGTTCGCGGAACAGTTCGACTTCTTCAGAGTGCTTTTCCGCGGTATCCGGCGTATTGCTCATATCGTATTATTCCCTCGAAGGCGTGGCTCGACTCGTCTTTAGCATGTCGCGATTTGATCGGTGTGTCAAACCTTGTACTCGCCCTTTTCATTTGATCAGCTTGAGCGTATGCTCGACCGGCTCTGTCGGCGGGAGAAACCCGACCTGTCAATTGGTCCGGTCTTCTTGTTCCGCATGGTCTGTCTCCACTCCGATTCATGGTTCGAGAACGGAAAGCCATTTTACCAGAGGGCGTGTTTCATATAATTCGCCGAAATCGCCAAGGTGATAAAAACGACCCTATCATGTTATCAGATTATCACTTTACAAATTTCTCGGGAGTTATGACCTACTTCGCTTTGGCTTTTCGGGCGGCGACTTTGGCTTCGTAGTCGGCGAGGATTCCGGCGGGATCGTCGTCGAACGCCTGTTTGCAACCGGTACAGCAGACGTAATACGTCTTTCCCATGTACGAGACCGGCATCGTCGCCTTGCCGCCGGTGACGACGCATTCGGGACCGTCGGCCCCCGCGACGGCCAGCCGCGTCCCTTCGCGGGTATAGCCGACTTCGGCGATGCGGAAATACCGATCCGCGGCGATCGAACGTTCGAGCAGGACCAGCGTGCGTTTTTCGTTGAGCCGCGTGATCGTGAGGCGGTGAATCTCTCCCTCGGCGTCTGGTTTCGAGACGAGCTGGAGAGTTTTCTGTTCCAGCGTTCCACTGAATTCCCGTTCGGATTCGTCGGCGTACGTCGCCTTAATCAGATAGACTTTGTACTCGGGATCGTAGGTCAAGCGGGCGGATGTCAACAGTTTCCCTTTCTCGATCGAATAGACGAGCGCAGGCTGTTTGTCTTTGAACGACCACGCCCAATCGGCGGTTTCCTGCCAGGCATCCTTGGTCGAACCACGCACGGGCTGTCCGACTCCGCGCCAGCCGCCGATCAGATCCTGAAATTCTTCGAGGGCGGCTTTCGCCGGATTTTCTCGGGGATCAGTGTTCGGCTCAGATGCACACAAAGCGAGTGCGCAGGCCGGAATGAGACCGAGAATCACAATTCGTTGAAGTGACATCTGCTTGACCGTTCGAGAGAGAATATCAGTAAACACCGAGGAGTTCGAAGTACCAGTCATAAAATATTTCCACGCTCTCATAATTGTCGTAACACCACCCTAACGGTAAGTAGAGATATTCGATCACGGGTTCCAGCATTGGCTGGACAGACCCAGGACAATTCTCACAGACAAGGATGAGAGGCCCCGGTGAAAGAATATAACCCACCAGCAGCATCACCAGACCGAGACAACCGCAGCCCCAGCGGGATTTTGTTCGATTTTCCGGTTCGGCTTCCGGTTCGCTCATGAGACCGCTTCGCGAGGGGAGGATTCCGGTTCATACAGGTACTCTGCTTCTTCAACATTCGATTGGTCTGATGCGGGAACAGTCGCTCGCCGACGACCCCGCTTCAGAACATCGTACAGCGAGGCTTTCAACGATTCGCTGAGGTACTGAGTGAAGATCACCTCTCCTCCCTGCAACACCGACAGTGGAACGCCGTCGACGTAGGCGATCTTGTTCGAGGCGATGCTGGGAACGCGCGGATGAGGCGTGAGAATTCCGACAAGATTCAACGGATCGGCGCCCGAAACGACGACCAGTTCGCGCCCCGGCCCCTGATCGCGAAGTTTCCGCAGTTTGCTGACGGTTTCCTGCAATGCGAACTGTTCCCCGGCGACACCCGTCACGAATCGTCCGCCCCGAATTTCCCCCCGGGCTTCGAGCTTGCGATAGACCTGCAACAGTTCGAACCACGGAGGCGTACCCGATTCCCGCACCAGCAGATCGCGGAACACGATCCCCCAGCGTCGCAGCAGTTGCCACGCCCACTGTTCGACGGCGTCGCGCCGCGCGTCGACGTCGGCGGGTACTCCGAAACGAGCGAGCTTCGACCAGCGTCCCGCTCCAGCGACGGTTCGGCGAGCGCGGAGCAGTTTCGGCGTCTTTTGCGAATGACGTCCCGACGCTCCGTTTCGTTCGGCAATCAATTGCCGCAAACCCGAAAATCCGTCGGCGGTGAGCCGGCCGCGCGTGACCAGTTCGCTGATCGCGTCTTCAAGCGGACCGGGGAACATCTGAAGTTCGTGCAACAGATCCGAAGCAAACACGGCTCCCCGGATTTGCAGAATCTCCAGCACGGCCTGCGCGGTCTGCGTCAGAGTCTCCTCTTCCGACGACGCAATGAAGGCTTGCAGCCACGGCAAATCGTCGCGCAGAAACAGCGAAATCGGAGCTGCCCGCGTGACTCCCGTCGATCGCTTCGGTTTGTCGCTCGTTTGTTTGGGAGGTGACAGTCGCCCCCAGCCGATTTCCCCGGTCAGACAAAGTTCGTCGAGCCAGCCGGGGTCGTAATCTTTCAACCTGAGCGAGAGAACTTCCTTCTCCCATGCACCCGCCGAGAGATCGACCCCTTGCAGCATCGAGATCACATCGAACAGGCCGTTCGGTCCGGAGCGTTTCGTGTCGGGATCGATCGCCTG
>DATKCB010000531.1:0-3525 GCA_035513495.1 Planctomycetaceae bacterium
TCGAGATAAACCTTCGAATCCCCCGGACAATAAAACGGTCCCGACGCCGAGGAAGCGAATCCGCACGCGGATTGAATCCGCTCCCGGAACAAGAGCAGCTTGGGTTCGTTGTAGTTCATGCCTTCCTGACGGAACAGTTCCGTCCAGACAGCTTCTGTATCCGCCAGCACAACCGAGACGAACTCCGACATCTCGTCGTTGATCGGCTCAACGTCCTGCTGTTCCTGAGGAGCGCCCTGCTGCATATTCTGCAACAGGGGACGCGGATCGCCTCCCATGTACCAGACCACCAGCACCAGAATGAACCCGACGATTCCGCCTCCGAAGCCCATCGCGCGCGGTGAGGCCCGTCGCTGATCCTCCACATTCGAACTCCCCCGCCGTCCCTTCCAACGCATGATCAAAACTCCTGCATGATCCGATCCGGCGGATGCCGAGCAAAGTTGGTCGGATACTGGTTGTACTTAAAATATCAGAAGTCGCAGGGTGGCCGGGTTGACCGAGCAACAAGAGGTCACACGATCCGCTCCCGATCTTATTGTCCGACCGCAATTTCATCCACGCAACCGGTCCCGTCGTCGTCTGACCTGAAAGTCAGTCGTTCCTCTGCAGGTTCAACCATGGATCAAGACGACTCCGCTTGTTGCGCAACACTCTCCCCTATTGTAGAGGACGAATACGAAAGCGAAATAAGGGGGAAATGTTCAGTGCCAAAATCCCAATGTCAAAGAAAAGGTTCAAGGTGCAATTTTCAAGGTTCAAAAGGAATACGCTCCAGACGAAATCCTGAAAAACTCTGCGTCTCAGCGCCTCCGCGCGAGTCCCCCGTCGATTCGATCCCGGTCTTGTTGCGCAACAAACTCCCCTCTGGTAGAGGAGGAGAATCAAAGCGGAACTCCGAACGCGGAAATGTCAAATATCAAAATCCCACTGCCAAACAGAAACCGAAACGATCCGAGACTGATTCCCATCTTGTTACTACATCCTACATCCTAATTCCTACATCCTCGCGGACCCGCCGCGCAACAACGAAATATGAAACAGCCAAGAATCCGAAATATTTCCCGATCTACTTTATTTCCGTCCAAAACTCTCGGGTTTCGCTCGAAGTTGACAACTTGACAAGTTGACATCTTCCAAAAACCTCAAGTTCGACAAACCCCGGGAGTTTTTGAAATCACCAGAGCCGGATTACGAAACAAGCAGGAGGTGGTAGTTGTGCAAATTCCTCGGCGAACAGGAAGTCCGCAGTACAGACCGCGCAACAGAATTTGGCCCGTAAGTATGGACGTCCTCGTCCGTCGAACTGCGGCTTCGGAAGATCCATGTCGCTACCAAAACCCCGTTTGGCTCACGCCAACTTTACTGATCCCTGATCCCTTCCACCTACCCCGCATGACTCCCTGCAAACTTTTCCAGCGCTGTCTGCTTGATCCCCTTCAGGTCAAGCTTGCCGGTCCCCAGGAGCGGGACTTCCTCGACTTCGATGAAACTGTCGCGGGAGGGGATCCAGAGGTTGGGGAGGCCGCTTTCGGCCAGCGCCTGGAGGACTTCGTCGAGCGGACGATTAAGCGGCTTATGCAGAACGACGATCCGTTCCCCTTTCTTCTCATCGGGAACCGCCGTCACGGCGACTTTGGGAAGTGGAGAGTCTTCTTCATCGTCATTTCCGTTCAGGATTTTGACCAGTTCGTTCTCGATCAGGATGTGCGGCACCATCTCTCCGCCGAGCTTCGAGAAGCGGCTGAGACGCCCCGTGATTTCGATGAATCCCTCCGCATCGATCTTGCCTATGTCCCCCGTATTGTACCAGCCGTTCTGGATCGCTTCGGCGGTCTTCTCGGGTTGATTGAGGTAACCGTTCATCACGTTGGGACCGGTGATCCAGATCAGCCCGTCGGTGTCGGCTCCGAGTTCTTCTCCGGTGTCGGGGTTGGTGACTTTGACGCTGACTCCGGGCAGCGGGCGTCCGACGGTCCCCGGTTTGGACGCGACCTGTTCGCTGACTCCCATCCGATGCGCGGGAACATTGACGGCGGCGACGGGAGAGAGTTCGGTCGTGCCGAATCCTTCGGTCGGATAAACCCCGAACTTCGCCTCGAACTCTTCCGCCAGATCGAGCGGCAGTTTTTCCGCACCGACGACGACGGTATCCAGTTTATGAAATTGCTCTTTGGTGCAGCGTTTGAGATAGCTCCGCATGAACGTCGGGGTCGCCATCGTGATCGTCACGTCGTAGTCCTGGCACAGTTTCCCGATCATTCGCGAATCGAGCGGGTTGTAATGATAGACTCCCTTCGGTTCGAGACACAGCACGAGCCAGAGCGTGCCGGTAAATCCGAACGAATGGAAAAACGGCAGCGTGCCGAGCAGGACGTCGGTCGGTTTCAGATGAAACATCTGCTCGACCCCCTGCACGTTCGACATGATGTTATTGTACGAGAGCATCACCCCCTTGGGTTCGCCGGTCGAGCCGGAGGTGAAAATGATCGTGAACAGGTCGTCCGGTTTTTTGTCTTTGAGTCCGAGCGAATTCTCGAGCATGCCCATCGGACAGAGATAGGCCATCATCGCGGCAGCCAGCTTGTCGGCAAGTCCGGCTTGCTCCTTGATGTCTTCGAGGAAGACCATCTCGACCCCTTCGAGTTCGGTCGGTTTCTTTTCGAGAAATTTTCTGCTCGTCAGAACGTGTTTGATCCCCGCCTGTTTGACGCAGTAGTTGTTGACTTCGTCCGACATCGTGTAATTCAGATTGACCGCGACGCGTCCGTCGATCGAAACTGCCGTATTCGCGAGCACACCTCCCGCCGAGGGTGGGAGCAGGATGCCGATGTTCTGTTCGCCGGGCGCGAAGACATTTCGCCGGAACACCCGTCGCAGGACCAGCGACGCCAGCAGCACCTTGCGGGCGGAGAGCTTGACTCCCGACGAGTCGCAGATTTTTTCGCGGCTCCCCTGCTGGCGGCATTTTCTCAGGAAAACACGAGGCGGTATGAGTTGCGTTTCTTTGTGCTGTTCCATAGCAATCACTCCCAAATGTTGAACGGCCTGCCGTACGGCGTGCACGTCGTCCGGATTACGGAGTTCTTTACCAAAATTGATCGACATGGGATAGGGCCATTTCTGCGGCCGCTTCCAGAAAAACTTCCCTCCCGAATAACTGAAGATACTCCCCCACAGCCCGTCCAGATAGATCGGAATCACAGGCGCGTCGGTTCCCTTGATGATCGGCATCATCCCCCGCTGAAACGAAAGCAGACTCCCCGTACGGGTAATCTCTCCTTCGGCGAAGATACAGACCAGTTCTCCGTCGATGATCGCCTGCCGGGCCGACTTCAACGATTTCATAATCGACGCCGGACCGCCGTGAGGATCGATCGGGATCACTCCGAACACCTTCGCCAGCCAGCCGATGAACCCGCCCTGCACGTAGTCGGCGTACGCGATCATCCGGATCGGGCGAGAAGAGGTCGTCAGCAACAGCACGCCGTCCATCCAGGAAACGTGATTGGCGACCAGCAGCGC
>DATKCB010000532.1:0-2808 GCA_035513495.1 Planctomycetaceae bacterium
GCTCGTTCCGCGCGAAAGGCATTAGGGATTCAATTGACGGTTTCCGTCATCGTCACGCTCACGCTGGGATTGGTGGGATTTGCCCTACTCGGATACTTCAACGCGCATCCAGAGTTTCGACCAGCGGGAGGAAAAGCGGATGACATCTTCCCGCATTTTATTGCCTATCATCTCCCGCCCGGAATTTCGGGACTCGTGATCTCCGCAATGTTCGCAGCGGCAATGTCGAGTATCGACTCGGGAGTGAACTCGATTACGGCCGTTGTGATGACCGACGGTCTCGATCGATTCGGACGCGCTCCAAAAACCGAACGCCAGCATCTGGTTACCGCGCGCTGGTTGGCCTTTGGAATCGGTGCGTTCGTCGTACTCTTCAGCAGCACGATGGGACTGATTTCTGGAAATATCACCGAGGTCACCAACAAAACTTCAAACTTGTTGACCACTCCCATCTTCGGACTGTTTTTCTTCGCGCTCTTCGTACCGTTCGCCAGTCCGAAGGGCGTCTGGATCGGCGCGATCTGTGGAACGACGACCGCCGTTCTGATTGCGTTTTCCGGACCGATCTTCGGTTATCTGGTCGATGCCGGCGGGAATGTCATCGTCGATTCGTCGGGGAATCCCTACGACCCCATCAGTTTCCAGTTGATCGCCCCTGCCGCAATCACTGTGAATATCGTCACCGGTTGTCTCGGAAGTCTCATCTTTCCACAAAAGAAAAAAGTCGCTTGACGGAATGGCTCACTCGTTAAACATCAGAGAATTCTCCGGACAAACCGACGGCCCGCATCTCCTTATCACCGGCGGCGTTCACGGAGACGAGTTCGAGCCGATGGCCGCGATTCGCCGGTTGATCGAACTGTTCGAAACGAAGGACGAATCCGTTGCCGGGTTTCGCGGTCGCGTGACGTTGATCCCGATCGTCAACGAAGCGGCGTTTCTGCGCGGACATCGCTGCGCCGAAGACGGCCTCGACCTCGCGCGGACCTGTCCCGGACGCCCCGACGGCAGCGCCACCGAACGGACAGCCCACGCCCTCAGCGAACAGATTCGTCAGACGGACTACTACATCGATCTGCACACCGGCGGAACCGAATATTCGGTCAGTCCCCTCTCTGGTTACGTTTTGCATCAGAATCCGCAGGTGCTCGACATCCAGCGTCGAATGGCAAAAGCCTTCAATCTCCCGATCATCTGGGGCACAGCCCCCAACCTCGAAGGCCGCTCGCTCTCGGTCGCACGGGACGCAAACGTACCGGCGATTTACTGCGAATATCTGGGAGGTATCACAATACCTAAGTTTGTCTCCTCTGGAGGGACGACCGATCGGGACATGATCGATGCGATGTATCAACAGAAAACGGGAGATCGTCAGGGAGCCATCGACGATTATGTGGAAGGTTGCCTCAACGTCATGGGTGAACTGGACATGATCGACGGAGACCCACCCGTCAGTCGGGTAGAATATGTTGCGGAAGACCCGACTCCCAATTCCGGACACATGCAAGTCTGTAATCCGTCTCCTGCGAGAGGATACTTCGAATCGGCCGTCAACCTCGGAGACGCGATCGAAGCCGGGGATCTGATTGGAACAGTCTATGGGTTTCACAACGAGTATTCGCACTCGATCGATGATCTCAATCGAGATGAGGCCTATCCGATTGTCTCCTCGCAGACGGGACTCGTCCTGACATTGCGAGCATTGCCATTAATCTCGAAGGGTGAGTCAGTGGCCGTGATTCTGGACTTTGAATTCCTCCAGCCTGCTCCATAGTCGTTGGGTGCCATGCTCACATCGCGCAGCAGGGTGAGCATGCGAGTGAGCGGCACGGCATGCCTGTCCTGCTGCGCGATACAGGCATGGCACCCGGTTCTTTCACTCTTCACACGTTTCAAACCTTTCGCACTTTTCCCACTCCCGCAAGCAACCGCGATTCGACCTCAGGATTCACAATCGTCTCCGGCAATTGTCCCTTGAGTACGCTCGTCACTCCCTCCGAAGCGACCCGCCACAAATCGACGAGCGACGACCGCGATCCCGCCGCGGACTGCGGGGTTGTGATCACGTTCGGCAATGAAAACAGAGAGTGCAGCGGCAACGGCGGCGGTTCGATCGGGTAGACATCCAGACCGGCCCCGCGCAGACGCCGGTTGGCGAGGGCATCGTAGAGAGCATCGATCTCCACCACCGGTCCGCGCGCGGTATTCACCAGAACCGCCGTCGGCTTCATCTTCGATAACGCTTCAGCGTCGATCAGTCCACGGGTCTCGGCAGTCAACGGACAGTTCAGCGAGAGCAAATCGGACTCGGCCAGGATCGTCTCGAAATCGACCTGTTCCGCCCCGATCTCGGCGAACTGCTCGGACGTCAAATAAGGATCGTACGCCAGCACACGAGCGACGAGATGCTTCGCCCGGCGACAGAGCATCCCTCCGATCCGACCCAGCCCGACGATTCCGAGTGTCTGTTCGCTGAGCCGTTCGGTCGGAGGATCGGGAACGACGTACCACTTGCCTTTTCTCAGATTCTGCTGATGCCAGGGAATCTGCTGATTGCACGCCAGCAGCATCGCCAGTGCCTGGACGGCAACTTCCTCAGTACAGTACCCGGCACTGTTCGAAACAATGATCCCCCGCTCAGTCGCCGCCTCGACATCGACGCTGTCAAACCCGATCGCCACCCGCTGGATCAGCAGACACTCCGTCATTCGATCGAGCACCCGCTCTGTAAAGGGGAGATCGTTGCCGAAGTAGACGACGATCCGTGCATCCGCGCACTCGCGGATCAGATCGTCTTCCGTCCGGCAC
>DATKCB010000533.1:0-3868 GCA_035513495.1 Planctomycetaceae bacterium
CGCAGACGAACCAGCAGATTTTCCGACTGCAGATGACGAGCCGAGATCTTTCCCGCTTCGATCAGCTCGAGCAGTGTTTCACTCCCCTCGCGGGACGTCGCCAGTTCGAGCGCAATTTCGGCCTGCCGCTCGCGAGGCACGTTCTGCACCGTTTCGATCAGCAGTTGTTCCGATTCGGCAGAACTGATCTCCGCAAACACTTCCAATACACGCGCGATCACGGAAGGCGCGACGTCGGAGTCATCCATGATCGTCGTCAAAGCAGACAGATTGGTGTCCGGACTAAAACGCAACATGGCTCGCGCCACCGCCTGACGTGCCGAACCATCGAGAGGAGGCGAATTGAGATAATCTTTCAGACGGGCTTGATTTTCCGTCAGCAGAAAATCGCCTGTCAGATTGGCGATCCACGTCACAAAGTGGGATAATTCTTCAGAAGAATGAGAGGGAAGTTCGATCACTGCCGGCTCGAAGCGACCGAACGCCAGCCAGGCATACGCTCCTCCGGTATCCCCATCAACCGCTTCAAAATACACTTGTTTTCCGTCCAAATCAGACAAATCCCATTCGATTTTCTGCGCGATGTCGTTCCGCGGAGGAACCGCCGTCCGCAGAACATTCCCTTCAGCGTCTCGCAGAGAAACCACGTTTTTGTCGTGCGGAGGTTGATTGGGAAATCCTCGGTGACCGCACAGGTAAAACGAAAACTTGTTCGGAGCCGCGAAAGCGACAGAGCGCACGATGCCTGTCAGTTGCTCTCCGTTGGGAAAACTGCTGAGGACGCGGATCGTTTTTCCATCCGACGCCTGACGTTCCTGAAAACCCCAGGGTATGGCCGATCGAGGGCTTTGGGGAGCGGGATGCGTGCTCCATTGATGCGATCCCTGCATTGCAATTTCATTCAGTGATTCGACGAGTGCTTTCGACCACTCAGCCATTTCGGAAGATTTCAGTGCCTGATTTCGCCCCATTCCCGACATAACGCTGTTGAACAAGGCCAGTTGTAATTCCACACGATCGGTCAGTTGTGTCCGAATCAATGAAATCGTCTCGGCCTTGCGAGTTGCCGGCAGCGTTTTAACAGCGTGCTCGACATACTGGGACGATTCAGCAACCAGTTGGGGATTCCGTTTCAGATATCCCAGAAGATATTCTCCGCACGCTTCGGAGTTCAGCCCGAGACAGACTTCAGCGATCTGTACCTCCATCTGCGCAGCGACGGCGGGATCATTGAGAGAGTTCAGATCGAGCGAAGCCAAACCTTCGTGACGCAAAAGATCTCTCATCGCGATTTTGGCGGTCTGCTTCAGGATCGGGTCGCGTTCTCCTGCTTGTTCCCAAACCATGCAAAGCCCGAGAATCGAGTCGAAGTCGTACTTTTGATGTCCCAGGACTTCGGCTACTTCGCGCTGTACGACGGGGTTCTCATCGAATAATCTCATCTGAACCGCAAACTTCATTGCGGTTCTCCACTCGGGAATCTGCCCCATCGCTTTGGCTGCATGTCCCCGCACAAACTCCGAAGAGTGTTCTAACAGGACAGACCAATCGAGCGATTCGGCTTCCCCCAATCGGGACAGTACCCAAATCGCATGCACAATCTGTTCGGGAGATTTCGACACCTTCACCGTTTCAACCAGCGGCTCGACCGCTGTCTTTCCGACGGTGTCCGACAACCAGTCGGTGATCAGCATCCGCTTTGTCAGGTTCGGAGAACTCAACTGGCCGATCAGTTCCTCATTAGAGAGGCCGCTCAAATTCGGCAATCGCTTCGCCGAACCTGCCGTGTCCTTACCAGTGTACACGATCCTCCAGATCCGCCCGCTCGTCCGGTCGCGGCCGGGATGATCGAGCGGGACTTCGTAATGTCCGATGATCTTGTTGTAAAAATCGGCGACGTACAGCGCGTCGTCCGGCCCGTATTGCAGATCGACCGGGCGAAACCAGGGGTCGGTTGTGCTCAGAAAGTCCGGCTGTTCGACCGCTTTCACGCTCGCTCCGATTCGATCGAGACGGTCCCGATTGATCCGGCTGGTCATCACATTTCCGGTCAAGGCATCTCCGCGAAACTCTTTGGGAAACCCCTCGCCCGAGACAATCGCCACACCCGCGATGGCCGTCGAACCGTGCGAATGGTCCATCATTTGAGGCACAAAGCCCAAACCGTCGTGAGGTTTGCCGAAACTCGGATAGTGGCCCTCTCGAACGAGTTGATAAATCGGTTTCGAGTGACAGTCGGCGGTAAACAGGTATCCGTACTCGTCGATCGTCATTCCGAACGGATTGACCTGTCCCCAGGTGTATTGTTCGATCCGTTCTCCGTGCAGTCGCATCCGATAGGTGTTTCCCGACTGCATCGAGATCTCGTGTCCGTCGGCCCCCTTGACGGTCGTCTGATTGTTGAAGCCGTGACACGCATACAACCAGCCGTCGAATCCCCGCGTGAACCCGTTGTTCATGCCGTGCGTATCCCGCTCGAAGCCCATCGGTCCATAGAGAATCGTCCGCTTGTCGGCTTTGTCGTCGCCGTCGGTATCCTCGAAATACCAGATGTTCGGAATGCTCCAGGCAATCACGCCGTTCTTGTACGGGTAGAGGCCGATCGGGATATTCAGTCCGTCGGCGAACGTCGTGATTTTGTCGGCGGTCCCGTCTCCGTCGGTGTCTTCCAGAATCTTGATCGCGTCCCGCCCCGACTTGTCGAGCGGCGCCGCGTACGGATACTCCCGCGACATGCTCGCCCAGAGCCGTCCCTTCGCGTCGAAGGCCAGATTCATCGGTTTGAGCAGATCGGGGTCGGACGCGAACAATTGAACCTCGAAACCCTCGGGAACCTTGAAGGTTTTCAGTTCGTCTTCCGGAGAGAGCGGATCCGTCGGCCGCACCGGAGCCTTGAACGGATCATCCTGGGCTGAAACGAATGAAGTCAGAGCCGAGCAAAATACAATACTGGCAAAAACACGAGTCAAAGACATAGGGGAGAATCCCTCAAGAAGACAAAGTGCCGAGGAAGGTCAAACTATAGTCTGAGCCTCTCCACATTATCCAGTTCTCTCGCGGCATTCGACAACAACTTCCCCCTCAGGCCTTAACGTCACTGCCGGTCGGGGCCGGGGCATGTTCGATGTTTCGAAGCGGAACCGGCGGCCGATCATCTGCAGAATCAGCGTCCCTTCGAGCAGCGCCAGCTCCTTGCCGATGCAGATCCTCGGTCCGCCTCCAAAGGGGAAGTAGGCATACGGAGGAAGCCGGCTTTCGAGATCGTCCTCCCAGCGATCCGGCCGGAACTCGGCCGGCTCATCGAAAAACCGTTCGTCCCGATGCACGAGCCACTGCGCCATCAAAATCGTATCCCCCGAGCGAATCGGTACGCCGCCGAGTTCGCAGGCGCGAATGCACTGCCGCCCGAACACAAACGCCGGCGGGTAAAGCCGCATCGCTTCCCGCAGCACCTGACCCGCAAATTCAGTTGATTCAGAGCCTTCCGATGCCAGTTTGTCCGCCGCTTCAGAATGTCTCGACAACAGCACAAAGGCCCAAGTCAATGCGTTGGCAGTGGTATCGTGCCCTGCCAGGAGCAGTGTAATCACTTCATCACGCACCTGCCGCGCCGACATGCTCGAGCCCGATTCGTCGCGGCATTGCAGCAGCAACGACAACGCATCGGCCCCCTGACTGTCGTTCCGCCCGCGCGTTTCGACCAGCCGATCGACGATCTCGATGATCGACTTCGCCGACTGTTGAAAGACCCGATTATTTCTTGTCGGGATCCAGATCGGAACCGCAACGAGCGAGCGAAAGCGTCGTTCGAAATCCTGATGCAGCATTTCCATCGACCGCCCGATCGCTTCCAGATCGTCTTGCAGCT
>DATKCB010000534.1:0-3588 GCA_035513495.1 Planctomycetaceae bacterium
GGAATGGAAAGTCAGCGAGGGAGAAGACCGATATCGTCGCGGATTATACACATTCAATAAACGAACCGCTCCTTACACGATGTTCTCCACGTTCGACGCTCCCAGCGGGGAACTTTGTCTGGCCCGCCGCGAACCCTCGAATACTCCCCTTCAAGCCCTGACAACGCTTAACAGCACCGTGTTTATCGAGGCTTCGCAGCACTTGGCTCGGGAGATCGTAAACTCGGAATCTGCAACCGCCGAAGAGCGGATCGCGTCGCTGTTCCGGCGCGCCGTCATACGTCCTCCCGATGCGGCCGAACTCGAAGTTCTGCGAGATTTTTTGAACCGGCAACAGCAGGCATTTGCCGACCACCCCGAGCAGGCGAAACTCGTCGCGGGTGAGCCGACTTCCGTCTCGTCAGAACAAAACATCGCAGACCTCGCCGCCTGGACAGCTCTCGCCCGCGTGATTCTGAATCTCGACGAGACGGTCACTCGTCCTTAAAAAATCGGCGTTTACACTGCTTGCTTGAGCAATCCGGGTCGATCGACGTTCGGCTCGCGAGCCTGGCTGCAAACACGGAACTCCGCCCTGATTCCGCAAAATATCGCGTTCTCCAGAATAATCTGAAACGATGATTGCGCGAAGTGTGTACTCTAAGGGGTGCCTCATCTCTCGAGTCCTTTTGGCGGAGTTTCGTCGATGTCATTGCCTGTGCGCGTTCGGTCGGCTGTCTGTTTTGCGATGCTCGGGCTGTTAGCCTCCCAAGTAATCGCACAGGATCGCAACTCTCCGCGGCATTCGGCTTCGCTGCTGCCGGAATCGACCGTCCTCTACGCCGAACTGCCCGATCTCGCAGGTCTCGTCGATGCTGTAGAGAAACACCCGCTGACCCGAAAAGTCTATGAGCTGGATCAATACAAACAAGCACTGCAAGACCCGAAATATGCGATGTTCCAGGTCGTCCTCAAGACGATCGAAGGGAAATTGGGAATGACCTGGAAGGAAGGGATTGCCGCACTGACGAAAGGAGGCATCTGTCTCGGATTTTCTCCTGAGGAGAACGGGGCAGTTCTCATTATCCGCGCAAAAGACGCTGCCTCGCTGGATAAGATCCGCAACACGTTTTTTGAACTCGCGCGGGGAGAAGCCGCTCGCCAAGGCCAACCCGATCCCATCGAAGAGCAGGAGTATCGCGGTCAGAAAGTTTACAAAGCAGGAGAGGCCAAATTCGCAACGCTCGACGACCGTTTGATCCTGGCGTCAAATGACAAGCTGGGAAAAGCGGTTCTCGATCGCTATCTCGACGGAAAAGGTTCTTCTCTCGAAACCAATCCGCGCTGGAACGATGCGAAGTCATTGCTCAAAACGAATCCCACGGCCTGGGCCTGGCTCGATGTGCAGAAGCTTCGCGATCTGGGAGCCGCGAAACCGCTGTTCCAGGAGAAGAGCGATAACCCGGTACTGGAACTCCTGCTGGGAGGACTTTCGGGAACGCTGCGCAACACGCCGTTCGTCGTGGGAACCCTCGAATTCGATGTCGAGCGAATCGCGGTTTCGCTGAAATCTCCGCACCGGGCCGAATGGGTTGATGAATCGCGAACGTATTCGGTGGGAGCAGATGGCCGTGCGCAATCACCGCCGCTGCTCGAACCGGAACAAACGGTTCTCTCGATTGGCGCCTATCGAGACTTCTCGGAAATGTGGCTCAATGCGTCAAATCTGTACGTCGACAAAATCGACGACGGAATCTCTCAGGCGAACGCGAATCTCTCGACCCTGTTCGGGGGAAAAGATTTCGGCGAGGACATTCTCGGATCGTTCCAGCCCGGTTTCCGATTCGTCGCAGCACGTCAAACCTATGCCGAAGATCGGCCGATTCCCTCGATCAAAGTTCCGTCGTTCGCGTTCGTGATGGAATTCAAGGAAGAACAGACCGCGGCTCCGGCGTTTCGGCGGATGTATCAAAACCTGATCGGTTTTTTGAACATCGTGGGGGGGATGAACGGTAATCCTCAGATGGAACTGGAAACGGAAACGATCGGCGACACAAAAATCAATTCGGCGACATTTATTCCAGACGATCGTGAGGATCTTGCCGCCGCCTCCATTCATTTCAACTTTTCACCGACAATCACGAATGTCGGAAATCTCTTCGTGATTGCCAGTTCCCGCGAACTGGCGATCGATCTGGCCCACGATCTGAATCAATCACCATCCGCCGATCGGAAGACCGCGAATACACAGATCAAAGTCGGACTGACCGTACTGACCGAAATCCTCAACGACAATCGCAGCCATCTCGTTTCACAGAACATGCTTTCCGAAGGGAGATCGCGCGAAGAGGCCGAACAGCAGATCGGACTGCTCCTCGAAGGGTTGTCGCTCTTGAACGATTTTCAGTTCCGCCTGAACCTGTCCGAGAGCGATGCCTCGATCGGAGTCGAACTTCGATTTCGGCAGGACTGAATCCAGGCTGATAAGTTTTTTTAAAAGGAGGAAACAGAGAGAACCGAGAAGGGAGTTACCCGTGCGGACTCTTTTTTACTCTTCCATCTTCCACTTTTCCGCTTTTTACCCTCAGCGGACCAACGCTTTCTCCCGACCGAAAGGTTTTTGGAATGCGACAGAACCTCGAACAACTCGATCCGGCGTGGGCTTGGGCTGTTTATCAACCCGACGAGACGCATCCCTGGACGCGCCGCGAAGCCGCGCACCTGTTTCGACGTGCGACCTTCGGTGCTTCGTGGAAAGAACTGGACGCCGCCGTACAGACGACGCCTGCTGAACTGGTCCGCGAGCTTATTCGCGAACGCAAGGACTCCCCGGAAACCGAGCAGACGTTCTCCGACCTTTCGCGGTTCGTCATCGCTTCGGGAAAGCCGGAAAACCTGCCGGTCTGGTGGCTTCGGCGGCTCGCCGAGTCGCACGAGCAGTTGCGGGAAAAAATGACGCTGTTCTGGCACGGACATTTTGCGACCGGAGCCGAAAAAGTGCAGGACGTTCGCATGATGCTGGGACAGAACGAATTGTTCCGCAGGCACGCCCTCGGACAATTCGGACCGCTCGTTCAGGCGGTCTCGAAAGATCCCGCGATGCTGATCTATCTCGATTCCGTCACCAATCGCAAAGCGCATCCGAACGAAAACTTTGCCCGCGAAGTGATGGAACTGTTCTGCCTCGGCGAAGGAAACTATACCGAACGCGACGTACTCGAACTGGCCCGCTGCTTTACCGGATGGGAAATTCGCAACGAGAGGTTCCGATTCAATCGCTATCAGCACGACACCGGTGAAAAAACGATTCTGGGACGAACCGGCAACTTCGGAGGGGAAGCAGGGGTTGAGATCATTCTCGAACAGAAATCCTGTCCGCGATTCCTCGTCCAAAAACTGATCCGTTATTTCCTGTTCGACGAACCCGAAGTCCCCGAGTCGCTCGTGGCTCCGCTCGCCGATCAGTTCCAGGCAGACGGCTACGACATCGCCCTGCTCCTCGAACGGATGCTTTCGAGCAATCTGTTCTTCTCCGCATACAGCTTTGGCCGCAAAGTTCGCTCCCCCGTCGAATTTACGCTGGGACTGTTACGGGGACTCGAATCGCAG
>DATKCB010000535.1:0-6330 GCA_035513495.1 Planctomycetaceae bacterium
TGGCGTCGTCTCGATACAGATGCTTCCGCGTACTCGGCATTCCGGACAAACCTTTCGATCCGCGTTTGCGGCCGATCGTCTGGAAGATGCACGCCGAGCCGTCCTGAATCGCGAACGAGACTCCCGCGAGATAGAGTACCCACAGGCGGTAGCGTTCTTCGCCGACCATCTCGATCGCCTGCTGTTCGTTCTCCGAAAGTTTCTGACACCAGAGTTTACACGTCAGGGCATAGTGATCGCGCCAGCCTTCGACGTCGTGGACCTCGAACTTCTGCGCTTCCATGCACTCGATCATGTGGCCCAGATGATCGAGTTCTCCACCGGGGAAAATGTACTTCGCGAGCAGCCGCCGCTCGGGCCGCATCTTGCGAAACGCCTTGTTCGATTTCTTCGCCGGTCGCGTGATTCCATGACACAAAAACAATCCGCCGTCCGGCAGCAGCTTGCCGACGGTCTGCATATACAGACCCATGTTGTCGATCCCGACGTGCTCGACCATCCCGATGCTGGCGATCTTGTCGAACTGACCTTCGAGATAGGCATAGTCTTTCAGTTCGACCGTCACCAGATGCCCCAAGCCTCGGGCAGCGATCTTTTCGCGAGCCAATTGAAGTTGCTCTTCCGACAGCGTAATCCCGTGCGCCTTCACTCCGTAATGTTCGGCGGCGTGACAGACGAGCGCTCCCCAGCCGCAGCCGATGTCCAGGAAGCGTTCTCCCGGCTGGAGCATCAGTTTTTTGCAGATCATGTCGAGCTTGTCGCGCTGCGCCTGTTCGATCGAGTTCGACCAGTCGGTAAAATATCCACACGAATAGACCATGTCCCGGTCGAGAAACAGTTTGTAGAAGTCGTTGCTCAGATCGTAATGAAACTGAATGAAGTCCTTGTTCTCCGCCTGTTCGCGATGATGGCCGATCTCGTCTCCCGCGTAGCAATGTTCGACGTCGGTCGATTCGCTCTTCCCGAACAGAAACGGTGCGAGCGCCTTGACCGCTTTCCACTTGCTCAACTGCTTGAGTTTTTTCCGCGATCCGTCGAGCCGCAGCCGTTCGAGAAACGAATAGAAGTCGGTTCCGTGATAATCGATGTGTTTGAGTGCGAAATGTCGCAAGAGATTGTCGAGCGTGGGCCGCCGGACCAGCGACGTGATCACGCCGGGACTCGAAATCGAAACCGCGATCCCCGGTTCGTCTCCCGCCCGGGCCGGGAACTCCGAACCGTCCCACAATCGTACCGTCAGCGGCAGGTCCACGATTTCCGAGACATGCTGCAGAAACATATGCGCCGCCCGCGTTCGCCGATCCATTTGTGTCATCAGAACCACCTGTCGTCCGTGAAGGGGTTTGAGCGTCTTAATGCCTGAAACGATGTGGAAGTGGAGTGAATTTCGCGTATTCGGTCAAGGGGGATTCAGGAATGGGGAACCCTGTTCGCCGAGATCGAGGATGACGCCAAGGAGTACCGCCGCCAAGGGTTGCCGATCACGTCGAGTCACATCGAATCGACTGTCAAGCCGATCAACGGGCGGGTGAAGGGTTCGGAGAAATTCTGGACGGCAGCGGGTGGCGAGTCACTGCTGCAACTCCGGGCGGATCAACTCAGCGACACGAACCCGCTGTCCGCGTTCTGGATCCAACGCTCCCGCCACGCGACCGGTACTCGTAACTACAGCAGAGCCGCGTGAACAGAATCGCAAAGTGCGTCGTGCGCCCCACATTCGAATTCGATGAAATCTCCGCTTGACCTGTGGAAGCACCGCTCTCAAGATAGTAGATTCTGCGGGACAGTTGTACTCTCGGTTCCGCTCTCAGTTCTCAAGTCAGCCGGAGTTCCCCATGCCGATCGTCGTGGAATGCGATTCGTGCGGAAAGAAATATCGCGTCGGAGACCATCAGGCGGGAAGTTACCTTCCCTGCAAACAGTGTGGAGCCCAGATGTTCGTTATCGACGGACGCGGCGGACGTGCGGGGAGTTCGCAAGGAGGAGGAGAAGGAGTTCCCCCGTGGGTGATCAAAGTGTCTGTCGGGGCGGGAGTTGCGATCGTGCTCTTGATCGTCGGTATGATGTTTATGGGAGGAGGGGGTAAAGTCGATCGACCGCAGGAACTCGCCTCCGGAGAAAATCCTGATTCCAACAGTAACCCCGTACCCCCGACGATTCCCGGCAATCGTGTCGGATCGGAATACAGCGGTCGCCCGACGAATCCGAGATCCGGGCTGCTGAATCCGGCGAACACAAATCGTGCCGGGAACAACGCGAACGCCGGGGAAAGTAACAACGCGGCTTCACCGTTTCAACGCGTGAGACCGGGAGCGAATGAACCTGACACAGAGAACCCGACGCCGATCGACGATTTGAAGAGTCCGTTCAAACGAGTGAACGAGTTGCAGCAGGAAGCCGACGGAGCATTCGGACAGAACCGCCCCTCGACGGTCGCCAATTCCCGACCACCGGCGGGCTGGTCGGTCCAGGCCGATCCCATGCCGGAAGAGCTGAGATACGACTTCACGGCGAAGTTGAAAAAGATGGAAATCAACCTGGGAAATTCTTCGCGAGGGGACGTCTACTTCCCGAAAACTGCAAGTCCGTACGTGGCGGTCGGAGGCAAAGGTCACACGATTTACGATGTTCGTACCGGGCGCCGCGTGAAGAAGACCGATTACAACCCCGGATTTCGCGATAAATCGACACTCAGTCCCGGAGCGAAATACATCGGCGGAACGTACGGCACGTTTGGAAAAGACGGGATCGGTCTGTGGGACATCAAAAAAGATGAAGCGGTCGGCGCGTTCGAGTACAAGGATGTCGAACAGATCATGTTCTCCACCGACGAACGTCTGGTCGCGCTGACCGATAAAAAGATCGTTGTCTTCGAGTCGTCGACGGGGAAGGAACTCGGTTCGATCGAACTCGATGACGGTCCATTCGGAGCCTTTTCCCGCATTTACAGTTCGCCCTCGGCGATGACCCCGGGAGGCCGTTATCTGGCGACCTTCTCGATCAAATCGGGCATCGACTCGGGAGTGAATCTGAATGTCTTCGATCTCGTGGAATACAAACACGTCGGCAAGCTCGACGCTCCCGAAAAACGGATGTTCGCAGCGGATGCCGAAGGGGTGGCATTCTCGCAGGACGGCCAGCACCTCGCCGCTCTGATCGCGACACGCGATCAAGGCCGTCTGCTGGTCTGGAATTTTCTCACCGGTCAGTTGGAGAACGACTTCAACATCAAGGAAAACTGGGATTCGCTGCACGACGCCTCGTGGCGCGGGACGGCCTGGAGCAAAGAGGGAGTCAACTGGTTCCCCGACAAGCAGCGTCTCGTCGTGTTGGGGCACGGCGTCGTCGATCGGGAAGTAGGTGAAATCGTCTACATTCTGCCCCCCGCCACGAGCGGAACGAGCCATCGCTGGCCGATCAATAATTCGCAGGTCGTCGCCCTGGTCGGAGACATTCGTACCAGCGGACTGGCGACCTTCGATCTGCCCGTCGAGCTGTTCGATAAAGCGCGCGAATTGATTCAGGCCGGGGGACTGGCAATCGATACGTTGTTGCCTCCATTGACGCAAGCAGACATCGGAGGAATGGATCCCTTGCAGGCACCCCCCGCACAATGGGCCGGAGGACCCGATCCCGCTCCGTCGCCGATGCCCGGACTGCTCTCGAAAACGCTCGAGTTCGAACTCCCGACCGACGAGGGGTATTTCAGTCAATTGTTCCTGTCGGACGCCTCCTCAGGGCGGATCGCCATTTGCCGCAAGACGCAAGCCCAAAGGTGGCGACAGTACGGAGAACCGATTGTCTTTCAGGCCTGGATCGACACCTACGAACTCGTCCGCGGAAAGGAAGCGCAGCGCTCGTTGGATCTGCCCTATCCCGCCGATGCGATCGCCTTCAGTCCGTCCGGAAAATATATCCTGACTCGCGATGCAGAACGTCAGGATCGGCTCGACATGTGGAACGTGACCGATCGAACGCACCGCCTGGGATTTCGGCCGTACAACGATCAAACGGGCGAAGGCTTCGGCAACTCGGGACGTTCCGACTACGGCGAGACAGTCAAACTCGACCGACAGATCATCGCGGGACGTTTTCTCGACGACGATCATCTCGTCACGCTGAGCGGAAAGCGGCGGCTCCGCGTCTGGAAACTCCCCGAATGCCGCGCCGTCTACGAATTGCAGGAGATCGGAGTGCCGGGGATCAGTCCGGGCGGAAATCTGATCGTCGTGCATGCTGACGACCAACTGATGGTTTACGACGCTCGTTCGGGAGAGCCGAAAGGCTCGATGGTTGCGCCGGGAGAGATGAAGTCTGCGGGCTTTCACTCGAACGGGGAATCGGTCGCCATCACGGTCGTGCGGGGCGCGGATAATTTTCTGTATGCCTGGAATCTGCGGGATGGGCTCGCGATTGCCGAATTTCCGTTGCCTCAACCGACCGAGCATCTGCGGTTCGCCGACGAAAACCACGTCCTGCTCGACGGAAACATGCTCGTCAACCTTCAACGGGAAGCGGTGGCCTGGAATTACCTGTTTCCCGAAGAGGCTGTGATTCCGTTCGGACTCGACGATCGAATCCTCTACTACGGACCGCACTACGGGCGGAAGCCTTCGATTTATCTGACGGCTGCAAAACTTCCGGAAGACGCCGTCCGAGAGAAAATCAGCTCGTCGCGATTGTCGGGGGAATTCATTCCCCTGTCCGACAAGACAGTCAGTATTCGAGCCGAGGTGGCGAATCCTCCGGACAGCCAGGATTATCGCAAAGTGATCGTCGATCACTTTCAGAAAGCACTGGAAGCGGTCGGAGCGAAACCTGCGGCTCAAGGCCGATACGAACTCGTACTCGCGACGAAGGAAGGCGCGGGGAAATCCGCCACGTATAACGTCGGTTCGTCGTCCGATCCCTTCAGCGGATCTGGTCTGGGCTCGTCTCTCTTCCGACAGCGCGAGCCGCAAAATCAGCAGCAGGCGAACATCCGTAACATCACCTGCTCGCTCACGATCAGCGAGGACGGTTTGCCCAACTGGAGAACACAACAGACCTACTCGAACTATTCCTTTTTCGTGATGTTGAAACAGGGTTCGTCGCTACAGGATGAACTTGACAAGGGCCTCTGGCGAAGCGTCAAGGCGTTTTTCGAAACCGCGCTGCTCCCGACGTTCGTGTTTCCTCCGGGAGCCGATCAGGGGCTCGGCCGAACCACGCTCAACGATTTCGGCCAGCCGGTTCAATAGACATCCTCGATGCGACGATTGCGGCGATCGGCGATCGCTCCTAAAATAATTTTCTTTCCCGATCGCGAATTACAAACCACTCAGGTCATCATGGATTTCGAACAGCGGCTGCAACGTGCGATTCAGCGCGGGCAGAAACAAAAAGAAGAACGCGGCCGCGAACAAGCCGCGCTCGTCATGTCGGAAGACGATCTGCGGCAATTGCACAACGCGGCCCGGCTCGATCTGTCCGATCGCATCGAACAGGGTTTGAAAAAAATCGCCGATCACTTTCCCGGCTTCGATTATCAGTCAGTAATGGACGACGGTTGGGGAGGCCGCATCAGCCGCGACGACTTTTCGATTCGGCGCGGGACCAAAGCCAATCTCTACAGCCGACTCGAAATGGTGGTCCGTCCGTTCTCCGACGCCCATATCGTCGAACTCAAAGCGAAGGGGACCATCCGCAACAAGGAAGTCATCTCTCGCAATCATTTCCAGTTTCTGAAAGATCTCGATCTGGAAACCTACGCGGAACTGATCGAGGTCTGGCTGCTGGAATACGCCGAGAAGTATTCCTCCGAAACCAATCTCTGAGCCTGTTTCCTCACTCCCGCGAAAGACGCTCTTCATGCCCGAACTGATGCAGCAGGTTCTCGATTCCGGACTCGTCGCCATCATCCGCGCTCCCTCTGGGGAACTGCTGGTCGACGTCGCCAAAGCGCTGCTCGACGGCGGCATCTCGATCATCGAGGTCACGCTGACCGTTCCCAACGCCTTGCAGATCATCGCCGACGTGAACCGCGAACTGGGCGACAAAATCATTCTCGGGGCCGGTTCGGTCATCGATTCGGAAACGGCCCGGGCCGCGATGCTCGCCGGTGCAGAATTCATCGTCTCCCCGGTCGTCAAGCCGGACGTGATCGCCTGCTGCAAACGGTACGGAAAAGCCGTCATGCCCGGAGCGTTCACTCCGACGGAAATCCTCACCGCCTGGGAACTGGGAGCCGACGTCGTGAAAGTCTTTCCGGCGGATGTGGGAGGACCCGCTTATCTGAAAGCGGTCAAAGCGCCTCTCCCGCAGGTCCGCCTGATGCCGACCGGTGGAGTC
>DATKCB010000536.1:0-2557 GCA_035513495.1 Planctomycetaceae bacterium
TCAGATCGGAAACCTCTGGTGTGAGGTCGAGTTTGAACGGCCAGATTTTTCTCAGCGATCCGGTCATGAATCCGCACAGCATCGCGAGCATGATCGTCTCGTATCGAACCAGCAGCCATTTTAATAATTTACTGAACCCGATCAGTCCGACGACGCAACCTGCACAGAATACGAATACCGAGACAAAAATGTCCGCGTGCCAGTCAAGCTTCAGAATCTGCTTGAGCATGCCGGTGATGTCCGTGTACTTCCCGAGAATCAGTAGTATGAACGCTCCGCTGATCCCCGGCAGGATCATCGCGCAGATCGCAATCGCTCCGCAGAAAAACAGATAAGCGTTCCCTTCCGGCGGAGAGGACATCATCGGCAAGCCGACGATCCAATAGGCTGCGATCGCGCCGACGGCCAGAAACACGGCCTCCACGCTCGTCCATTTGGGGATCATTCGCGCGACGAGAATCGAAGAACCGACAATCAGGCCGAAAAACGCCGCATAGGTCGGCTCGGGATGTTCTGTGAGCAGAAAGTGCATCAGCGAGGCGAGACTGGCGATCCCGAGGGCGATCCCAGAGCCCAAGGTCACGAGAAATCTGAGATCGAGATGGATCGCCGCCTCCGACCACCGCTTCCGCTTCAGCAAGGCGAAAAATTCCCCATCGAAGCGGCTGATGGCCGTCACCAGCCGTTGGTAGATGTTCAGAATCAGCGCGACGGTCCCTCCGGACACGCCGGGGATGATATCCGCTCCTCCCATCAGAAAGCCGCGGCCGATCTGTCTGAAATCCTCGCGTTGCAGCACAAACGGGCCTTTCGAAATCGGGAGAACAGGAAAATCCGAGGCAAGTTCGAATCCGCGCTTGTCTCGACAGCGGAAGATCGTCACATTGAGGAGATATCTTACTCGGGACGGAACAACAATCGAACCGTCCCGCCGACAATGCTCTCGAAATCTGGAAACGATATCCCTATGAAGGGTCCCGGACACCGTTACGACATCGACATTCGCCGCCTCTGGGAATGCCCCGAATGCGGAAAACAGATCCGGCTCCCCGCCCAGATCGTGCATCGCCAATGCACCTGTCACGAGAAAAAAACCTGGATGCGGCTGGTCCCCAACCCGCGCATCCGCACGTTTCCTCCCCGTGAAAGAATCAACATTCCGGAAGTCTACGACGAACCGGAGGAACTCATCCCGGTGCTGGAAGATCAACCGATTGCGGAAACTTTCGAGACGACCCCGAGTGATACCACGATCACGGTTGAAGAACCAGCGATTTCAGAACCGGCAATCGAGGACTCGATTTCGAGTGATTTCGTCATCGCGACGCCCGAGGACGACCGGGATGAATCGACAGAGCCTGCTGAGGAGCTTGCAGAACCGTCACCGATTGAACCTCTCGATTCCGTTGAAACATCGAGCGACATTCCGGAGAATTTGAATCAACCAATCGACGGGTCAGTAACGGAACCGCGAAAAAAACGCCGGAGAAAACGAAATCGGAATCGAGATCGGAAGAAAAATCCGAACGACGTGTCTCCTCAGAACTCCGATTCTACACCGTCTCCTCCCGCTCAATCCACGACTGATCCTCCGTCAGACAATTTTGGATCGGGCGTCTGATCGATCGAGAAAGCAGAACTGTCGATGCGCGAAACTCTCGGTATTCTGTTCTTGCTGTTCGCGGCACTGTCCCTCGAAGCCGCCGAGTTTCGCGGACGCATCATCGACGCAGACACCGAACAACCGCTTGCTGCGCGCATCTACCTGCAAAGCGAATCCGGAGAATGGCTGTTCGTCAATTCCGCTGAGACCGAGGGTTCCGCCCTCCCGTACCGAGAACAATGGGTTCCGCAGCCCGATTCTGTCGAACTCCACACGACCGTCTCGGCTCATCCCTTCAAAATCGAACTTCCCGCCGGAAACTATTCACTGACCATCGAACGAGGAAAAGAATACGCTCCTCTGCATGCCGAATTGACGATCGGCGACAAACCCGTCGATCAGACGTATCGCCTCAAACGCTGGATCGACCTCGCCGAACGCGGCTGGTATTCGGGCGAGACCCATGTCCATCGGCGGATCGTCGAACTCCCCCACGTGATGCAGGCAGAAGATCTCAACGTTGCGTTCCCCGTCACGTTCTGGACCGTCTCGGGCGCGAAAGCTCCAGATCGGGAACCCTCTCCACTCCGACGGCAAGGACCGTCGCCATTCGGTCCCCGGGAGGATCGCGGCACGGAACCCATTTATCTCGACGAGTCACACGTGATCGTCCCGCGCAACACCGAGTACGAAATCTTCTCGCTCGGAGAAGACCGGCATGTGCTGGGCGCGATCTTTCTGCTCAATCATCGGTCGAAGTTCACAGCCACGGCACCGCCGATTGCGGAGATCGCGAAACAGGCCCACGCTGAAGGTGCCCTGCTCGACCTCGACAAGCATTCGTGGCCCTGGTCGATGATGCTCGTCCCTGTCGCGAAAGTCGATCTGTTCGAACTCTCGAACAACAGCGTCTGGAAAACCAGGTTCGGCTTCAAACGCTCGCAGGTTCCGCCC
>DATKCB010000537.1:0-11435 GCA_035513495.1 Planctomycetaceae bacterium
TTATTTCCAGGGGAACTCGTGCCCCAGGAGCCACTCGTACGCCTCGATGTATTTTTCTCTGGTTCGCTCGACAATCTCGTCCGGAAGTGATGGGGGCGGGCTGTTCTTATCCCACCCGGTCGTGTCGAGCCAGTCGCGGACAAACTGTTTGTCGAAAGAGGGTTGCGCCTGCCCCGGCTGGTAGGTGTCGGTCGCCCAATAGCGGGAACTGTCCGGTGTCAAAGCTTCGTCGATGAGAATCGGTTTTCCGTCAATCAGGCCGAACTCGAATTTCGTGTCCGCCAGAATCAAGCCTCGTGCGGAGGCGTATTTGCCCGCTCTTGCGAACAGACCCAGCGTCGTCTCTCTCAAGGTTGTCGACAGTTCGTGCCCGACCAGTTCGCGCATTCGATCGAAGCTGATATTTTCGTCGTGACCCTCTTGGGCTTTCGTAGCCGGAGTAAAAATCGGTTCGGGAAGTCGGTCTCCTTCGACCAGTCCTGACGGGAGAGGAATTCCGCAGATTGTCTGCGAGCGCTGGTATTCCTTCCAGCCCGAACCGGCCAGATAACCTCGCGCCACACATTCGATCGGGACGACTTCGGTCTTTTTAACGACCATACTGCGTCCGCGCAGCGGTTCCGGATCCACGTTCGCGGGAAGCCGGACATCTTCAGGATTCGCCGACAGAAAATGGTTTTTTGTTTCCAATCGATCGAACCACATCAGACTGATGCCGGTCAGAATCCGCCCCTTGTCGGGAATTCCGTTCGGCATCACCCAATCGAAGGCACTGATCCGGTCCGTAGCGACAATCAGCAGTCGCTCTCCGAACTCATAAACATCTCTGACTTTTCCACGACGAATCGGGATCCCGGGGATCTCGCTGCGGAGAAATGACGTTTTGTGAAGCATTTGCGTCAATCTGTAGTCTAAAATAACCATTGAACGATCTGTGTAGCTTACCTGAGGCGGTCGTCTTGAACAACGAAATGCCGAGGACTACACTGACGACACAAATCTATCGATCCGGAATGCATTCATTCGAAAGCACGGTTTCAGATTCACACGAGAAGACCGCCTGGAGTAAAATTCGAATGGGAGTCATGCGGTTTCGGATAAGTTCGAAAGAAAATCTCGACGACTGGCCCGAACTCGATCAGGCGTATATCAGCGGTGTCGATCGTCGCGTATTCCCCTGCCGAGTCGAACGAACTGCAAACGAAATCAGCGTGATTCGTCAGACTGCCGAGAGTGGAAAACTCCACATCTGCTGGCCTGTCGAGGGTTACGGTCGTCCCGTCGTGCAAACCTGCAGTCTTCCCGAACGCGAGGAACCTTATCCTCTGCCGTTGGAACTGGCGCGGGGAAAAATTTCGCAACTTCGCAATCAGTTGGGAGCCTGGCAAGTCGCTGGAATGATCATTCCAAAAGCGTTCCACCCTCTGAATCAACAAGCCCATCGCTTGCTGGCGAAAGCAGTCCAGAAACAGGATCAGCTTGAGGAATGTTCACGGCTCGCTCAAGAGGCAATCGTGCTGGCGTTTCAGGCATCGGACTTGATGACCGCCTCGTACACCCAACAGCGACTCGAAATCTATCGGCGTCGTTCGACGCAGTTACCCTCGTTGCTGGGGTGTAATCTGGGACAATTTCTCCCCGCAGGAGAGGACGAACGGCAATATCTGAAGGCGTTCAATGCGGCACTGATTTCTATCGACTGGCAAACCATCGAACCGAGGGAAGGAGAGTATCGGTGGGAACAGATCGATCGTCAGGTCGAGTGGGTCCTGAGCAACAAACTCTTCATCCAGGGGGGGCCGCTCCTGGATCTGACCGCGAACGGGATGCCAAACTGGCTGTCCAAATGGGATTCCGACTTTCTGAATCTGCAAAGTTTTGTCAGCGATTTCATCGAAACAGCAATCAGCAGATACTTCGGGAAAATCCGGTATTGGGAAATCAGCGCCTACGGAAATACTGGCGGAGCGCTCGACCTGACCGAAGAACAACGATTGACGCTTGTCGCGCGAACTTTAGAAGTCGCGCGTCAGGTCGATGACGAGATCCAGCTTTCGATCCGGGTCGAACAACCCTGGGGAGGATATCTCTCGTCGGGAAAGAACCGCCTTTCACCGTTGCATTTCATCGACGCGATCGTTCGTTCGGGAGTCGGACTCTCGTCGGTGAATCTGGAAGTTGCCGTGGGTTACTCCCCTCGAAAGACCGGTTATCGCGATTTGCTGGAACTCTCGCAGTTGCTCGACTTGTGGGGAGGACTGGGGATTCCGCTGCAGATCAGCCTGGCACATCCATCATCGTCTGGAGAAGACCCGCTCGCGCGATCCGATGTCAAAGCAGCGCTGACCGATCGCGACCGCCTTCCTTCCGAGGAGCAGCAAGCCGATTGGGTTCAACAGGTCGTCCCTCTCCTGATGGCCAAGCAATCGGTCGTGGGAGTCTACTGGACCAATTTTTCGGACAGCGTTCCTCATCGATTTCCACATTCGGGATTAAAAGACCCCTCGGGAAAGTTCAAACCGGCCATTGGTGTGTTCGATCATTATCTGAATCAGTTCTGGGTGTAGTGCATCGAAACAATTTGAAACATGGTCCCCGGTTGCCTTTAAACTCGAATGCGAACTGTCGGACGAATCAACGAGCGGCAAGCTTTTACAACGTGAAGATCTGACGGAGTTCAAGTCAGCAGAGACGGAACACGATACTATCATGGATGCGAAACTGACACATCAAGCTCGCCTGTACGAACACCTGGAGGGACTCAACAGGCTCCTCGAAATTACTCTCGAATTGGCGCATGCTCAAGATCTCGATCTGATTTTGAAAATTGTCACCGACGGTGCCTGCATCGCACACAATTGCGAACGTGCCAGCCTGTTTTTGTACGATGAGACAACCGCCGACCTTCACACGCAGACGGTGACGGAGCTTGAAATTGCAGAAATTCGTCGCAAGATCGGGGAAAGCATTGTCGGCTGGGTCGCGGAACAAAGTACGCTGGCCAATATCTCTGCCCCGCGGGAAGATGACCGATGGGATAGCTCGATCGATCTCAGAACCGGATTCTTCACCCGCAATATCCTGGCCGCTCCGATCCTCTCGGTTCACGACGGAAAGCTCCTGGGTGTTCTGCAACTTCTCAACCGTCGCGACGGTGATTTTGACGAATACGATGAAGAACTGATCTCGGCTTTTGCCTCACATGCAGGGACCGCGCTCGAACGCCAGCTCTTGCTCGATGAAGTGCGTGAGAAACATCAACTGGAACTGGAACTGAATATCGGACGCGAGATACAAACTCATTTCTTGCCGAAGTCACTCCCTTCCATACCCGGCTACGAACTCGCTGTCTGGTGGGAACCCGCGGAAGCGGTCAGTGGAGACTATTACGATTTCATCCGTTTGCCCGATAACCGGCTGGGGTTGATCGTCGCCGATGTCAGCGGGCACGGCGTCGGACCAAGCATGATTATGGCATCGTTTCGTGCGATGCTGAGAGTTCTCACAAGAACACAATCCCGACCTTCACAATTGCTCAACCAGCTCGCCGCAACAATTTATCCCGATCTGATCGATGGCCGGTTCATTACGGCGATTCTGGTTGCGATCTGTCCCGCCACTCACAAAGTCCATTTTGCCAATTCGGCTCACGCTCCTGCTTATTATCTGAATCGGCGAACCGGGGAGGTCCGTTTTCTGGAAACGACCGGAATGCCGATCGGAGCCGTTCCCGATCTGAAAATCACCTCAGGGACTTCGCTTCAGATGGAACCGGGAGACTTGCTGTTCCTCGCGACTGATGGAATGATCGAACTCCGCAATCAACAGGGAGAAATGTTCGGAACGGACCGGCTCAAGGAATTACTCTTACAAAACATTCATTTGCCTGCGGATCAGATCCAACGAAACCTGCGGCAGAAAGTGCTCGACTTTCATCCGTTCGAGCATCCTCCGGACGACATTACCATGGTCATTCTCGAACGAAAAATGCGATAAACTTTACACAGACGAACTTGTCACTGACCGACTCGCTGAAGTGAGTCCGATCCCTGCATTCTGCCTGTCTTCCATTTGCCGATTGACGCATCCACTCGGCATTTCGTAGGATGGTGGTTCAACGATCATTTCTCAACAGGTTCTCTCCGATGATCAAATCTCATACTGTGAGTCGCTGGAGTCTGGCGTTGATTCTGGCAGTTTCGTGCCTCACTCCACGTCACGCAACTGGACAAGTCAGCGAGGCGCAGATCAATGAAGCCAAGACCAAAGGGATCGCGTATCTGAAATCGCATCTACCAAGCTCGAATGCTGATTCGAGCCCGATGATCGCCTATACGCTGGTGAAGACCGGAAGCCCCAAAAACGACCCGTTCGTGGTCGCGGTGGTGAAGTATGTCAAGTCGCGAGTGAATTCGAGTGGCGAGTATGATCCGGGGGCGCATCATCTTTATACGGCGGGGACTACCGCGATGCTCCTGGATGCAATGGGCGGTGAGAACTATGAACGCGAAATGAAAGCGATCTCCAATTACATCATAGGACAACAGCTCTCCAGCGGCGCCTGGTATTACCCAAGCCTGACTCTACCTCAGGGTGGAACCGGAGACACATCGATTACGCAATACGCACTTCTCGGTCTGTGGGCCGCTCATCGAGCTGGAGTTGATGTGCCTAAAACCGCGTGGGATCGGGCTGGCCGGTGGCTGCTGGCGACGCAATTACCCAACGGATCATTTATCTATCACCCCGGTGAGAATCACGGCGGAAACACTCCTCGACCGAGTCTGGCGGTCGCGGGGGGTTCGAGTCTGATGCTCTGTATGAGAGAACTTTTCCCTGAAGAACTCGATAAAACCCTCGCCGATCAGTATGCAGCCGAAAAGGCCGAAGCCGAGAAAAACGCGGCCATCCCACCTCCTAATTTCGGAGGCCTTGTCGAACTCGTCGATGTCACTCGGGCGGAAAATACTCCCGCGGCAGAGACCGCCTCACCCGTCGTCGCCATTCAGAGCACTCCGGAATCGCTGCGACGCGGAGTGAATCGAGCAATCGGTTGGGTCGACAACAACTTCGACGCCAGCAAATTCAAATGGCCCTATTATTATTTGTACGGACTTGAACGATTGGCTGCCTTCACGGAACTGGAGAAAATCGGTCAGCACGACTGGTATCTCGAAGGAGCAGAATATCTGATCAGAACGCAGTCCAAGGAAGGCTTTTGGAAAGCAGACTCCCAACCGGACGTTGGGACATGTTTTGGAGTGCTCTTTTTACAGCGAGCGACCTCAGCGACACTCGGTCCGATTCGAAATTCGCCCACCTTGGGAACGGGATTGCTGGCGGGAGGACGGGGGCTTCCCAAAGATTTAACTCAGGTCCAGCAGAAAGACGGCAGAATTCAGTCCATCAAGGTCGAGGCTCCCATCGCCGATCTGTTGAGTCAGCTTGAGGCGACTGGTGGTGTCGAGGTGCTTCCGGTTCAGGAAGCGGTCATCGAGATGGTTCGCTCGGACCAGCGCGAAGAACTGATCGGCCAGACTGATCGATTAAAGAAGCTGATCCAAAGCCCCGACGCTCAAGTACGAATGATCGCATTGTGGGCCCTTTCGCGGAGCGACGACATCACGCTCGCTCCGATCTTCATCGATCGACTCCGATCGGATAAGGAGTTTGACGTCGCACTCGAGGCGAACCGCAGCTTGTGCGTTCTCAGCCGCCGACTCGAAGGGGTCGGCCTTCCTGAGGATCCTCTGGAAGAGCAGCGCGGAACCGCTTCTCAGGAACAATTGAAGGAAATCGCCGAACAGTGGAGAGCCGACGCGACCGAGCGCTGGCACAAGTGGTATCTTTCAGTCCGGCCCTACAACGAACGTGACGATCTGCTCGATTTGTCCAAACTGAAGTGATCGGTCGGTCTACAGACCGGGGATGTCCATTTTCTCTTCCTGGGTGATCTGCCGCAGCTTTTTGAGCGCTCGGGCCTCGAGCTGGCGGATTCGTTCTTTCGTCACGCCGAGCTTCTGCCCGACCTGTTCGAGTGTTTGAGGTTCGACCCCCTGCTCCAATCCGAACCGATTGATGATAATCGTACGTTCCCGATCTTCGAGCTGATCGAGAATCGACATAATCAACAGGTGCTGTCGTTTGTTGACCAGTTCCTGCTTGACGTGATTTTCCCGATCGTCGGCTTTCCAGTCGAACATTTCTTCGTTTCCGGTCCGGTAGCGGTCGCGGAACTTGTGTTCGGCGGGGATCGATCGGGCGTAATTTTTCATAATAGCCCACGACGCATACGTCGAGAACTTGTTCCCTCTCGAATAATCGAATTTTTCGATCGCACGGATCAGAGACATGTTTCCGTCGCTGACCATCTCGAAGAAGTTCATCCCCGGCTGCATGTGTTTCTTGGCAATCGAAACCACCAGTCGGAGGTTGCTGCGAATCAAAAAGTTTTTGACTTCCACCGCTTCTTCGAGCAAGCGTTCGACCTCGTCCATATCTCCCGACTTGGGCCGGTTCGGGTCGAGCTGTCCCCGGCTCCGGCTCGCTTTGAATTTGAGATAATTCATTTTTCGGAAGTAGTAAACTTCCTCTTCCTTCGTAAGCAGCGGGATCGAATAAAGACTGGCCAGATAAGGCGGAAGTCCCGGAGGCGCTTTCGTGCGTCCGTTCTTGCGCTCCACTTCGGGCGGCACTGCCAGAATCACTTCGTCGGCATCCGGTCGGGAGAACTCTTCGCTCTCCATGAAATCGATCGGCTGTTCGAGAATCTGATGGGCGCGCATCTCGGCAACGATGCGATAGATACTCGCCTTCGTCCGACAGTACTCGCTCGCCAGACGATCGACGGGGACACCGCGCCGGAATCGCCTCAGGATATTCAGCTTCTGGGTTTCGTCCAACGGCGAAATCGCATGTGGGAAGATGGCGTTTCCTTCGTGTTCCTGATCGTAGTTCTTCAATGTGTAACGGATCGTTTCGGGAGAACGACCCAGTTTGCGAGCCAGTCGTTTGCTGATGTCAGAAGGACATCCCCCGAACCGCGCCAGGCGACGCGCTCGGCGAATGATGTCTTCGCGTTCTTCCTCGTTGAGCTGACTGAAACGCCGTCCGCGATCGATCATCTCGACGTTTTCCGAAACGAATCGATCGACGTCCGATTTCAAAAATCCGATCCGCTTTCTCTTTCCGAAAAGTAATTTGCGGCTGACCAGTCCGCGATTCCTCCACCGATCGACCGTCTTCGTCGAAACGTTGTAGTGATGGCTGACTTCCTGAACCGTCAGCACCGGCTCGTCGAAACTGTCGGCGAGAATGTCCGCGCTGTCGGAGAGATCCTCGACGAAGCAACGCAGGTCGTGAACGACATCACTCCCGGAAATGACCAGGTCCGGATAGCGATCGGGCCGATAAGACGTCAATTGCTCGCACAAATCCTGATAGGGATAATCCCGTTCGGGATCGAGCAACGAAAGAATCGTCTGGGCTTTTTCAATTTGTTGAAGCCGAACCTCCCGCGGTGCATATCGCATCTGCTGGTCGGCAAGTTGTCTCATTGCTGGGTGTTGATATCGTGACATCTCAGGTGCTCCTTCCCAGGGTTTGGTAGTTAGTAAACTCCAACGCCCCGCCGGGATGAACTGCAACTCCTGTTCCTCAACCCTCTGATTGATAAATAACCCATAAGTTATTGGCTATTCAGAGGTTACTCAAAAACCTGCGCTCTGCGTGAAATCAACGAATTGAGTTTCCGTTGTTTTCTTTTGCAACATGTTCATCCTGATTGTATATACGCAGATTATAGACGCAGAGATGACAAAAAAAGTTCGCATGCAAACCTTTTTTTGAGAGTTTTTTATTTCCCAACTGTCCAGAGGTTTCCAGCAATCACATAACATAATGATATCATTCGCGTTATGTCATGGATGAGTGACCGTTTGACATCTGGAATCCAGTGCGGCAAATCAACCAGTCGCCGGTCCAAATTGAATCTCTCGCCAGTTAATCGAGTTTGCGCGAGCGTTTCCCGGTCGGGACGCTTGTAAATATGATCACTATCTCGATGTCGTTCCAACAGATGCTCGGGTCGCGTTTCGACCGGGCAGAGCGTCGGACGATCAGTTTCTCTCAGGGAATGAGTGATTCTCTCGTCGGAGTATGCTCCAGAACTTGCTTGAGTTTCCGAACGCGGACCGCTTCGATGCCGGAAGTCCGGAGATGATCGCTGCAGACCGCTCCGCGGACCGCGACGATGTCGGGCTGCAAGGGAAGAATTTGTGGAACATGTTCGATTCGGAGGCTTCCCGCGAGGGCGAAGAGCATTCGGTTCGACCGGATTTGAGCCGCCCAGAGCGATAACTCATCCAGACTGACGCAATCGAACAGGCTTCCATCTGCTTTTGAGAAGGTGTCAAATAAAACGCCAGCGCATCCTGTACTCGCGGCAACTTCCAGAATCTCCTCTGGAGCCGGTGAATTTGCAAGCTGGAAGTCGGCGTAGACGACGGCGATCCAGCGGTGTGAACCTCCTGACATCCCGTCGACTCGGTTCCGAAAGTTCCGCCAATCCTGCTTCCAGCGAGAATTCAAAGCTTGTCCAGACAGGCCGAGTTTACAAAACGAAGCGCCCGGCGGAACCACTGGCATCGTTTCAGAATCTTGCCAGTCGGAGAGTTCCCCCAAGGCGACGCTCACGGGTTTGTTACCGACTCCCGAGACCGCTTCTGCTGCGATCTTCGGTTCGACCATCCCCAGCGATCCTCGCGAAGGTTCTTTCAAATCGAGGATGTCGCAGCCTCCTTCGATCGCAATCGAGGCTTCGGCAAGATTGCGAACGCTGACCAGCAGGCGGGGAACACTCGGAGATTTGTTCACAATGTTTTTCATTTGGATATCGTTCCGGCGATTCATCTGTGTCGAGGCAGCCTGGTCACCTAAACTCAGAGTTTTGGTTCGACAGCAGATTACAAACCTGCTCCACTCCTCTTGTTGGTCAGTGGAGAAGAATCTGGCAGGCAGTATAACCGGACTCCACGATGCGCCGAACGTGCGAGAGACATCGATTTCCGAGAAACAATCGACTTGGGATCGCTTCCCGATTACGATGAATCTCAGATCAACGTACCGTGATGCGAAAGAATCGATATGTTTAACGCCATTTCCCGACGCAAAGCATTGTCCTTGGGAGGAATGGGGTTTCTCGGACTGAATGTGCCGAAACTCCTGAAAGCCGCCGATGCCGCACCTGTGAAGTTGCCCGGCAGGGCGAAGTCGGTTGTATTTTTGTATCAGTTCGGTGGACCGAGTCACGTCGATACGTTCGACATGAAACCGGACGCTCCCGAGGGGATCCGCAGCAAGTTCGAAACCATTTCCAGCTCTGTTCCGGGGCTCGATGTGTGCGAGCATCTGCCCGAGATGGCAAAAGTGATGCATAAAGTCTGCCTCGTGCGGACCTGTCATCACACCATGAAGAATCATAACTCGGCCTCCTACTATGCGCTGACCGGACACGCTCCTCCGCTCGATGACATTCGACTGCGAGATTCGATCGAGTTGTTTCCCGCGTACGGTTCGGTGGTCGATCGTCTGGCTCCCGTCGGAAAAGAACTGCCGACGTTCGTCGCCTATCCCTACGTGATCCGCGACGGCTCGATTACTCCCGGTCAGCGGGCCAGTTTTCTGGGGAAGGGCCACGATCCTTTATTGTTTACCGAAGACCCGAACGACTCGAATTTTCAGTTGCCGGAACTGAGTCTTCCGTCGGGCCTGACGTTCGAACGTCTCGCGCGGCGGCGCGAGATGCAGAAATTCGTCGAACGGCAGACCGAACTGCTCGACTACTCGGCTTCCGCGCAGGGGATGGACGCCTATTACGAAAAGGCTCTGGCGATGCTCAATTCGCCGCGCGTCCGCAACGCGTTCGACCTTTCGCAGGAACCGGACAAACTGCGGAACCGCTACGGACGAACCACGTACGGACAAAGCTGTCTGCTCGCGCGGCGGCTCGTCGAAGCAGGCGTCAAATTCGTGAACGTCTATTTCTCGAACAGCATCGGCGGTCAAAGTACCGATCGGGGAGGATGGGACACGCACGGATTCAACAATACGAGACAGTATCCGATTCTGAAAGCGCGGCATCTCCCGCTGACCGACCAGGTGTTGCCGGCGTTCATCAACGACCTCGACGAGCGGGGTCTGCTCGACGAAACGCTGATCGTCTGGATGGGAGAATTCGGTCGGACTCCGAAAATCAACGAGAACATCAGCCGCGACCACTGGCCGAGTTGCTATTCCGTGCTGCTGGCCGGCGGGGGGACCCAGCGCGGATTTGCCTTCGGCGAGTCCGACAAGCACGGAGCCTACCCCGACAAGGATCCCGCACCGATCGAAGACGTGGCAGCAACGATGTTTGGTCTCTTGGGGATCGACCCCGAGACCGAAGTTCACGACCACCTGAACCGCCCGATCGCGATTACCCGAGGGCGGATGATTCAGGGTGTGCTGGCGTGACGCGTGAGAGCTTAAAAACTACCGACAGCTCCGGTCCGCACCGCGGGACCCTACGGCTGCGAGTTTCTTGGAAATCTTCGGCATTTCTCGCAATCCGGCCGCGAAAAGTTGCGCGATCGTGACAAACCTTCCGGCTCCTGCGTCGAGGAGGGTGTTGTCAAATTGATACAGATTTTCAAAGAACAGGGTGTGTTTTGTTTCACCACTTCGCGAAGTTAACCAATTTTGATGTTGTCAAGTTGTCAACTTGTCAAGTTCGGAAAACCTCGGCGAAAACGGTCGAAATTGGCCGATTGTGAAGACCGCGCGCCATCAAATTGATGACACTTTGCATCGTAAAGCTTGTTTCACATTTCTCAGGGGGTTGGATGTTGTCAAAATGAGACACCTCGATCGGGGGTGGGAAAGTGGAAGAGTGGAAGGATTTGCGAGGAAGTAGGATCCAGGAAATAGGAAGTCGCCTCTGATGGATTCCCTTTGAACCTTGCATCTTGAATCTTTCCTTCGACATTAGGATTTTGACATTTGGCATTCCCGATCTGACTCGCTTTCCGCTTTCCGCTTTTTTGTATCCTTCTACCTATAGCGACTTTGTTGCGCAACATGGGCTTCCCTGTCCGGTTGGGATTGACCGAAATACGGGAAAACGGGAAACTTCGCCGCGCTCCATTCGAACTCGACGGAACGAGATTTGTCTGGAATTTCACTGACACGATTCACACTCCATGGAAGGACGTGTTTCGCATGGCGATTCATCCCACTGCAATCATCGACGACCGCGCGGAACTCGCGTCGGACGTCTCGGTCGGTCCTTATGTGGTCATCGACGGACCGGTTAAAATCGGCTCCGGCACGGTCATCAAAGCTTCGGCCGTCATCACGGGCGATACGACGATCGGCGAGCGGTGCCAGATCTTTCCGCA
>DATKCB010000538.1:0-4735 GCA_035513495.1 Planctomycetaceae bacterium
GGAACACATCGGCGAACAGGCTGCCGCCGAGAAACTCGAACGGGCGGTTGCAGCCGTCATCGAGGAAGGCAAAGACGTCACGTACGACATGAAAGAAGACCGCAACGACCCGACCGCCGTCGGCACGCAAGAAATGGCCGATGCGATCTGTAAGAAGATGGCCGAAAACGGCTGATCTCGATTTTGCTGACGATTCAAAATTCCAGGCACACCGGGATTCCAGCGATTCGCTTGAGTTTTCATTTCAACTCGCCGATAATCTCTCTCATGCAAACTCACATTCTGACAACCAGTCTTTGTTGTTGCCCCGGGACAGCTTTCGTCCTGGGGGAGAGTTGCGTTTTCAATTGTTAAACTGACTTCAAACAATACGCAAGCGAACCTTCAAGGGTTGGAAGCCTCCTCGGCTTCCAACCCTTTTTTCGTTGTATTTCCGGAGATTTTCGATGGATATTTTTGCATTCATGCCGGTCTCGGGCTGGATCACACTGGTGATTGTGGTGCTGCTGTTTCTCGCCCTGTTGAAAAACCTCGCTCCTCCGGATTTGCTCTTTCTGGGAGCGTCCGCGCTGTTGGCTCTGTTGGGGATCATCACACCCGACGAAGCGTTCGCCGGGTTCTCGAACAGTGGAATGCTCACTGTCGCGGTCCTGTTCGTCGTAGCGGCGGGGCTGCGGGAGACGGGGGTACTGGACTTTCTCGGACATCGTGTATTGGGGCGAGCGACGACCGAGAAAGGGGTGCTGGCCCGGTTGGCGGGAGTGGTGCTGCCGATGTCCGCCTTTCTCAATAACACACCGGTCGTCGCGATGTTCATGCCGATGGTGCTGGACTGGAGCCGACGCAACAACGTCTCCCCCTCGAAACTATTGATACCGTTGTCCTATCTGGCGATCCTCGGCGGCACTTGTACCTTGATCGGAACCTCAACCAACCTGGTGATCAACGGACTCATGATCGACAGCGGTCTTGAGGGAATGCATCTCTTCGAGATCGGTCTGATCGGTCTCCCGTATGCGTTAATCGGGGTGACCTATCTCGCGCTCGCCGGACGGTTGCTTCCCGAACGTAAGGAATTGCTCGAACAATTGGGCGAGTCGCGCCGGGAATACCTCGCTGAAATGCAGGTGCAGGCCGGTTGCCGTCTGATCGGGGAGACTGTCGAAAACGCGGGACTGAGGAGGTTGCCGGGCTTGTTTCTGATCGAGATCGACCGCAACGGCCAGACCATCGGTCCCGTCGGTCCCGACGACATGATCGCCGCCAACGACCGGTTGATCTTCACCGGGATTGTCAGCAGCATCATCGAGTTGGAGATGATTGCAGGTCTCGTCCCGGTCGCCGATCCTGATTATGAAGTGTCTCCCCGGCAACAGCGCCGCCGACGTTTGTGCGAAGCCGTGATATCCGAGAATTCTCCCCTCGTGGGAAAAACCATCCGGGAGGCGGAATTCCGCGCCACTTACGGAGCAGCGGTCGTTGCGGTTCATCGGGGCGGGCATCGCGTTGAGAAGAAACTGGGCGATGTCACGCTGAGACCCGGGGACACATTATTGTTGCAGGTGCAGAGGCACTTCCTCCAGGCACATCGCAACGATCCCGCGTTTTACCTCGTCAGCGACGTGGATGACTGGCGGCCGCTCCGTCGAGACCGCGCCTGGATCGCGCTGGTGCTGTTTCTGCTGTTGATCGTGTTCATGACGACGGGAGTGATTCCGACACTCGTGGCGGCGACGTTGTGCGCGGTCGCGATGGTGGCGATGGGTTGCATTTCTGCGGGAGACGCCCGGCGAAGCGTCGAATGGCAGGTGCTGGTCACGATCGCGGCAGCGTTCGGGGTGGGAACGGCCCTGGAAAAATCCGGAGCGGCGACGGCCATCGCGACAGGATTGGTGGAATCCACACAAGCCTGGGGACCGATCGCTGCGCTGGCGGCGATCTATGTGATCGGCTCGATCATGACCGAGCTGATCACGAACAACGCCGCTGCGGTTCTGTTGTTTCCGTTCTGCCTCGAAACCGCTCGGCTGTATCAAGCCGATCCGCTCCCCTTCCTGATCGCGCTGATTCTCTCCGCATCCGCCAGCTTCATGACACCCATCGGCTATCAGACCAACATGATGGTCTACGGACCGGGAGGCTACCGCTTCAGCGACTTCCTGAGAATTGGAGGCCCGTTGAATCTGAGTCTGGCGGTGGTGGCGGTGGTTTTGATCCCGTTGATCTGGCCGTTTGGAGGTTGAGTTCTTGTTTTGTCTTCGCCGTGATGGCCCACGACAATGTCGGCGACTTGTCGGGGATAATCGCCAAGCTATTGCGACGGCTTATCGCATCGGATCGAATGGGGACGATGATTGAGTGAGGTTCTCACTCCCCATTTGCATGAAGAGCCATCAGAACTGTTCCCAAACAGGCCGGAACCAGTTGGGTATCTCGTCGGATTTCGTTTCAAGTTCCCGTCCGTCGGTCACTTCGGCAAAATACCGGGATTCAATCCCGCTCGAATCGAACAAAAATGTTCGATCAGAAAAGCGTATCGCCTCGGGTAACAAGGCCAACGAACGATAGTAGCGAGCGACGATTTTATCTCGAGGAACGTCGTGGCCACCTCTCGCAACACGGTTTTTGACTCGTTCGATATTGATGACTGGGTCATCTGTCGCCACGTAATAGAGATACGTCCGAAACCCCGATTGTTGAGCCTCATGTAGTAGCTCTACCTTATCTGGTGCCGACATGACGGTTTCAAAGGAAAAGGATTTGGATTGTTCGATCGCTTTTCGTCGAAGAAAATCGGCCAGGACGGAAACATAGTAGGAATTCATCACGAGATTGGTGAATTCAATTCGTCCGTCAGAATACCGAATCGAATCGGGAGAGATCTCAAGTTTTCGAGATTTCAGAAAAGTGGAGTCAACAAAGTAATCTCTCAACTCGCTCGTTTCGATGTCCAAATCAAATTTGGCGATTGAGACGCCGCCCGACTCTTCAATCGATTTCTCCAAGTCATCGGGATTGAGGTAAATTCCGAACCAAGCTGCTGGTCGATTCAAACCGTTCTTGATCGTCGTTTTACCTGAACCGTTCGGGCCTGCAAACATCCTCACTCGCGGGACGTTCTCCCTCACGATTTTACCTTCCTGGTCCCCGGGGAAACTTTCAGCCGTTCTGGCAAGTCTTTGATGATTACGATTGTCCCATCGGTTAACCGCTCGACAAGTTTGTCACCCTCCACAAAGACCAGTGGATAACCTCGCCGGATTGCTTCCGCATGCGCCTCGGCAAGTGCTTTCACCGCCTGTTCCGGAACATCCTGATCAGCGTCTTCAATGGTGGCCATCTCTCACTCCCCTTTTGAACTCGTTCCACACTATCTTAGCACAAACGAATGATCCAAAAAGCTGATTCGTCGCGGAACCCTCACTTCTTCCTCACCCCGCTGTGATTCCCGTATGTCGGCCAGTCGGGTTCGTAGTCGTCGCTCTGGTTGCCCCACGTTTGCCACTGCTCGGAATGCGTGCCTCGCGCGAACAGTTCGAGGTACGGTCCGGGGCTGCACGCTTCGATCAGGTCGTACAGTTCATCCGGCTTGCGGGAGTGTTCCCGTTTACGGGTCTTGAGGACATTGACCTGGGTTCGTCCGGGAGGGTGCGTGCGAAGTTTTCCGCGGACGCCGAACAGAACCAGTTCGGTGGTGTTGCGAAAATAGAATCCGACGCCGCGGCCGTCCGGTTCGCCGTCCTTACGGACCTTGTGCCAGACGAGATTGGTCTTGTAGGTAAACCCCCAGGCTTTCATCACCGCTAGTCCCTCGTCGAGCAATGCATTCGGAACCCACAGGTAAAGATGCGCATTCTCGTCGCAGGCGTCGGCGACGGGGATGTCTTTGATCTCGTCGAGCGTGAGTGTCGCATAGCGGCTCAGCCGTTTGTGCTCGGGGGCCATCTTGCCGGTCCGATTGGTGAACTGCCAGGGAGGATCGGCGAGGACAGTTCCGCAACAAAGTTTCCCGCACGCTCGGGAAAAATCTTCCGCGGCGGAGAGTTGGTGTCCCATGGAATTGGTTTCTGAGGAGTGGCTGAAAAATCAGGCTGCGGAAAATGATGCGTTCGCAGTTTTAACAGGCTCGCCGTCACAAGGTAAAGGTGCGTTTGCCGGATCGCGCGGAATTCTGAATCGACTCCCGAACCGCTGCTGCGTTGGATCGCTCGAAATCGTACAATGCGGGACATGTCGAATCACGATCAACAGGCCGTTTCTCTTTCGCAGAACCGTGTGTTCGCCACAACGCACTGGAGCGTGGTGATCGCCGCAGGCCAAAACGCTTCACCCGATTCCCGACAAGCTCTCGAATCCCTGTGCAAGGCGTACTGGACTCCCTTGTACGCTTACGTACGCCGGCGTGTGCCCGATGTCCATGAAGCGCACGATCTGACGCAGGCGTTTTTCGCCGAACTGCTGGAGAAGAATTACGTCGGGGCGGCGACACCCGACCGGGGTCGATTCAGGGCTTACCTCCTGACCGCCTTCAAACACTTTCTCTCGAAGGAATGGGACAAGGTCAAAGCTCAGAAACGCGGCGGTGGCCGCTCTCCCCTATCGCTCGATTTCGAGTTTGCAGATTCCCGTTACGGAATCGATCCCCAAGCGGGTCTCACGGCCGAGCAACTCTACGAGCGGCAGTGGACGCTGACGCTCCTGACCCAGGTGATGCAGCGGCTCGAACAGGAGTTCG
>DATKCB010000539.1:0-4534 GCA_035513495.1 Planctomycetaceae bacterium
GGCAACGGCAGAACACAATTGTTGTATTATCGTGGGAGAATCTTCAAGGAAGACTTCGATAAAACTTCGAAACAATTCCTCATCGCCCCCCAGGCGATGCATGATGGACTCCAGATCAATTCCATGCTCTCCAACAACGACATCGTCCGTCGAAGATCGGAATTCTTGCTCGACTGTCATGGGATGAGCTCCAAGAGTTGTCAAATTGATCATAGTTGACTCGGTCCACCGTAGTACGGTCAGAACGATTCCATGCGTTCGCTGTGGACAACAATCAATTCTAAGACGTCTCGAGCAAATGGTGTACGGCAGCGCACACAAGCTGATTCGCATTACCGAGGTTGAGCTTAAGCTTAATACTTTCACGATATGTTTCGACCGTTTTGGGACTGAGATTGAGGGAGTCGGCCACTTCCCGTGTCGTCATTCCCTTTCCGATCAATTCGAATACCTCCAGTTCGCGGTCTGATAAATTCTCCAAGGGCGACTGCGTTTCGTCGTAGTGACCGCTGATCAAGCGAGTGAGGATGCGATCTGTAATCGATTGTGTGAGGTATATCTTCCCATCCATCACGGAATGCATAGCATCGAGCAAGCGTTTGGCGGTCTCTCCTTTGTTCAAAAACCCGGATGCACCTGCATGGAGCGCTCGTTCCGCGTACATGTCTTCATCAAACGCGGTCACGACGAGCATTTTGATTATGCCGTTGCCCTGTTCGCTCCAGGCACGGATCTCTTTGCAGAGTTCCAGTCCATGCCCATTCTGGAGTGAGATATCGATAATCGCCAGATCGGGCCGCGTCTCGAAAACGAGTCGCATTGCCTCGGGGGCGTCCGCCGCTTCCCCACAGATCTCGAACCCCGGATCCGTCCCCAAGAGATGCGCGTAACCATGACGAACTATGTCGTGATCGTCGACGAGGAGTACTCGAACACTTCTGCGATTTGTTTTGGAGTGGCTGGTTGAAGTCGTCATTATTTCAGGATTCCTTCGTAGAAGAATGACTGTTCGGAAAATGTCTCGCTGCATTCCAACTTGATCTCTGGTCTTTCAGACTTGTGGAGTTCTTCTGCACGATCATATTGCAACCTGCCAGAATACCAGCGGCCGTTGTCCCTTGACCCGGACGGGATCGGACCGCGAATTCACCGGTCCGGATACCTGAATGCCCTGACTTGATTGATCAAAAAAGGTTAATGAACTCATCGAGTCCTTCCGTTCCATCATCGATCCAACTACCCGAGCGCCGAGCGATTTGCTGACTGGTCGCGGAAGCCCGAGTTTCGACGTGAACTATCTTAATCTATGGGACTCCACAAACCACGTAAAAAATACGCCTAGCGACCTCAGGGATTCCCCCAAATCGGTCGTGATACGTAACTGTGTCGGCCGCAACCTTCATCCGAGATTCCGGCAGCTTAATCCCTCCATTTCAAGTTGGGCGTCGTACCGCTCCGGAACTCCACGACGAGTCCCAGTCTGATTGTTGATGACTCTGTCGTTTCTTCGATTGCCTGCAATCAGGCGCCTCGAGCAAGGAAAAAACCACCATCTCTTCACCCGTGACAGTGCTGATGTCGTGGTGCAAGCTGTGGACTTTGACGCCCGTGATGTCCTCAACCAGCAATTCCAGGGCCGGCCGCGCGACTTCGATCAATTGGGATCGGGTTTGCTTGAGCAGTTCACGTCCTTTCTCGCTCGCAACCGTCGACACCAGATGCCGCTCCGCGGCCGTCAAAACATCCTGCAAGCGAACCATCAGCAGATCACCGATCAAGTGGGCGCGAACGTCCTTGGGTCCCCGGCCCATGTACTCCTGCTCGAATTTCGACATCCCTCGACAGATGGCAGCTTCGATCTCGCCCTGTGTTTTCGGCACTCCACGGTGATCACATACCGCAGACGACTTTGAGGTATGACTTTGGATTCTCGTCGTGCCGTTGGCTTCCACTGACTGCGTTAGCGTGTTGATTGACATTGTTGGCGTCTCCGTTCGTTCCAGGCTGCAAGCGAGCGGTCACCGAGCTTTCACCAGGCGACCTTACACTCAAATGGGAAAGTAGTCGTTATTGTGCCGATCGGCGCGATGGTCAGAAAGCGCATGGAATCTGAATCTCGGTTGGTGGAATCCCCGAGCCCTGAAAGTCAATGTGTTTAGCGATGCCCTCCACCCAGCGCGCATGGAAGAACGTGAGAGCAATCGTTCCCGTTTCCCTTTAATTCTTACGGGGCCGCGCCGCAGTCCGTCGAATGTTGTCGCTGCTCCGGCGTCCAAACGTTGCCGCCGGCAAGTGCAACGCGCATGGCTACACTCGCTCGGTTCTTGTCCGGGCTGATCCGTTGGTTGCCGGGTCGCTTGCTTCGATTGTCGAGTTGTTTTCACAGACAGAGCGACGTTGTTTTCGCCCAGGGTAACTTGAATGACATCACCGCGGCGGAGGTCGTTTAACCGGGCTGGTTGGCCGTCGATGGTGATTTCGGTTCTATCAGAGATCGTATGCGAATGCTCCTTTTGGCCGCCGATGGTCATTTTCAACTGGCCTTCGGACGTGCCTGCGACTTCACCTGAATGCGTATTGGCGTTCGCTTCGGGTTTTGCCTGTTCCGTCTGTCTCTCGCGAGTCTGTGCGAACGACGTCGGCACGGCAACGGTCAGTCCGAGTACTGTCGCGGCAAAGACACGGATCAGTGTCATCCGGCGGATCATCATAATTGCCTCCCTCCTCAATGAGGGTCAAATTAATCGACCGGACCGTTAACGAAACGGTCCGCCTCAAAAATGAAGGGCGCCGCGCTGTGATGCACGACGCCCTTCTGATGCTTTGTCGTCTGTCGACGATTGACTGACGACGAACGAATTCATCTTCTGTTCGGCGGCGGTTCTTGTGTCGTTGACGACTCTGGCGCGGGAGGCGGTGCGCTCGGTTCGTTTTCCTGCCGCGTTTCAGCATCAGGTGGTGCCTGTCGCTGTTCGCCTTGCCTTCGAGTCTCGTTCAGTTGACGCCGTAGAGACTCATTCTCACTCCGCAGAGTTTCAACTTCCTGATGCAACTGTTCTCGGGACATGGCTTCGAAATTAGGTCTCAGCGCGGTTCGTCGTTGTCCTTCGAACTCGCCTCGCGCTGTCAGGCGTTGTGGATCGCTTTCATCCCGATAGGTATCCCGTGGAGGAATCGGAGCCGCACCAATTTCTCCTTGAGCCATCAATTGATCGCGAGAGCGAATCGGCTCGCCGCCAAAAGCATGTTCTGCCGCGATCGGGTTCAGTGTCGTCGAAAAGTACTGTCCATCTCGTATTACGTTGACGCTGACAGATTGATCGATCGGAAGCTGTGCCACGGTTGACATAAATTGATTGACTCCGCCCGCGGCCCAGCCATTGATGCAAACGATTTCGTCCTGCGGCCAGAGACCGGCGACGTGTGCCGGGCTGTCAGGGTAGATGGCAGACACGATCACACCTTGCCGACCTGGTGCGAGCGTGACACCGAGTGCGGGGCGGTGTCGAGCTTGATCGTCGAAACGCCCCTGGGGAGGTGCCGTGCGATCTCGATGTGTCGCAACGCGCCCGGCAACCCGCATTTGCGGACCAGCAACGATTGTTGTCTGGAATCGCTGACCGTTGCGAACGAAGATCATTGGGACATTCCGCCGGTTTTGTTGATGCAGATAGGCGTTAATTCTGGCTTGCGAGGTGAATTCGCGACCATCGATCGAAACGATCTGGTCTCCACTTCGCAGCCCTGCCTGTGCGGCGATACTGTTTTCGTGAATCGACGAGATCGTCAGCCCTTCGCCGGCTTCATCAAACTCCGCTCCTAACTCCGTCTGAGATTGGGCCTCACCCTCGATGGAGGCATCAGGCAGAGCGCCGCGATTGCGATCGTCTCCGCGAATTTGAGTTTGCGGGCGCGCAGGCAACCGATCGCGAAGATCAGGTTGTTCGCCGACATTCACATCCCCACGACCCTTTACCTCGCCTTCGACCTGCGTTTCTGCGTTTACCTTCGGCTTCACTTCGGTGTCTGGCACCGGTAGATCCACCTGAACTGCGAAACCGTTGCCGACGAGCCATAAGCAAATCGCTCCGGCTGCTACTCCTGTTCGTACGAGCTTGTTCCAATACATGGGTACCTCCATTCAAGAAAAGGAAAGTGGTCAAGTCGTCTTTCAAAAGACGAAACCTCTTTGGTAAACAGTGCTTAAGCACATCTCCGATCACACTCCAAACGAACATTCGATCAGACATACAGATACTGAGAGAAAATCAGTGCGACTTATTGATTGCGTGAGGTGAAGCACACGCCTCAAATCACCTCGCACCGAATTGGCATACTCGGCATTGCCAACATCTCGTAATGTCAGCTTATGCAGCCCAATCAGATCGACAATCGGGCTACTGCGGAAATCGGCCTGAGAGAATTTGTTAGGCCAGGTCGGGGCATGCCTGACAGGGCACGGAGGATTTAACCCGGATTATTCACCGGGATCAAACAAAAGAAGCCTCTGTTGCGTCTTAAGTGTGTAACAACA
>DATKCB010000540.1:0-13643 GCA_035513495.1 Planctomycetaceae bacterium
CTGGACGCCGACGGAAATCTGTTACTGGAGGGGCAGGGTGACTTTCGATCCAGAATTTACGGCTCGTTTCATACCGAGCTGAATCAGCCGATCGTGGGAGGGTTCTTCAAACAATCGGAGCTTCTGCCGGGGATTTCTCACGAGTTGTCGTTATCGCTCGACCGCTTCCACGGACGCGCAACGAAAGTCAAAGTTCGGCTGGGAACACACGCGCCGGAGATCCGCGAAGTCGTGCTGAGAAGCTATGCACTGGTCGGACGGTCGGAAGGATTCGACGAATATCTCTGGGACCGGACCAGCCCGACTTGGCGCGAACGGTTGACGAGGACAAATCTGTACCCGCCGGAACTTGTGTCGGAATTGGAACGCCAGAACCTGCTCCGGTATCGTTGGTCGTCCGTGCCACCGTCAGGCATCGACGGGACTGACTACGAGGAACGCATCCTCTGCTTATTCCGCGACTTCCACGAGCCGACCCGCATTGAATCGTTGCCGATCGCACTGATCAACCCAGTCGGACCACACTGGCGAAGTGGAATCCCCTTGCCGGATCCGGCGGGAACACTCCGGCTCGAATTCACCTGGCACGAAATCTCCGAGGCTCTGCCGGACGGGTTGCCGGTCGGTGCCGTCGTTCGTTGGCACGCTCCACAGGCTGCACGAAATACGACTGCAGCGGCGATTCCCGAGAGTCAGGTTTCTGAGATCGAACTTTCTGTCGAAGGGGGAATGATCGAAATCGAGTCTCCGCATCTCGCCGAGGTGCGTGCTTGGTGGAGGCCCGAGGGGCAGACGCTGGAACAAGTGCTGCAGTCCAATGGCGGACTGCAGAAAGTCGCGCTTGAGCGACTGACACCGGTTGGTGAGGTCGACATTACGCCTGAACCCATCATCAGAAAAGCATACCGGACGGATCCCGGTACGACGGTCGATTTTTCAGTCTCACATCTGTCTGGTGAATCCACTCCTCTGCGCGTGATCCTGCAACAACCAATCAATTCTGATGACCGCGAGGCGGCGACAGGCAGTCCCAAGTTGACTTGGGAGTTTCTTGACTTGCAGGGCCAGGTCACTCACTTTGGCGTGATCGAACACGCCGCTCCGTTGTCGGAGTACGAACGCATCGACGCACAAACTCCTATTCAGAATGTCGGTGAACCGGCGACTCGCTATTTTGCTGTCCCCGACCACGTGAGTGTGGTGCGATTCGGCTCCATCGAGCATTCGATGCTCGTCTCGGTCGCGACGCGGCCTCCCGATCTGCCGTTCGTTCGGGAGATCGGGGAGAAGCTTGATCCGCTGGTGGAAGAGGAACAGGAGCGAATCTGGTTTCCCCTCATCCCGAATCAGCTCGTCGAACTTGCGGAACAGCAACGGACGCAGGTGGTCTATCTCCGTCGCCGTCCTCCCGAATCACCTCAGAACATTTCCGGTGATCGCCTGCGTTGGGACAGCTTCACGCCGACAACAACTTGGATTGCGCGCAAGTTGCTGGTGCCTTGGGTACCTCAGACCGAGACACCGCCAGAGATGCTTTCGATCGTGTTTCAGCAATTGCAACCCGGTGTCGAGTATCAAGCGCGATTCCCAGCCGCATCGGGAGTTCGTCAAGTCAGCCCTCGACTCGTGTGGTCCGACGTTCCAGTAATCCCTCAGACTTTGTCTGTGTTTATCGATGGTAAATTGCATGAGGAAGTACGAATCCTTTCTTCGAGCGGTCGGTCGGATCTGGCTTCGTTCCCCACCACCGATGACGCTCTGCACAGAATCGAAATTCGTGCGAAAGACGCCTTCCCGGTCTATCTGAGCGGTCTCGAACCGGGAGTCGGTCCGGCCCGGTTGCAGCGTCTGGCGCTCCGTTGGTCCTCCCCCGAATTAGTCTTCGACTACGAGAAACTTTCTCCTGGTGAAGAACTCCTTCAGTTGAAATTGTTTCAAACTGCACGAGCTGCAACCGGATCGGAGATTTCGTGCGAGCTGACGCAGATTCAACCGCGCGAAGTTGGTCCGTTTGACTCCTGGACCCTGTGTCGTCGGAAATTTCAATTGAGTCCGGCAGCGGAGCCTCGGGCTCTTGTCTTGGATGCCGCCGGAGAAAAGGTCGAAGAGGGACGTTTGTGTGTGATTCCGCTCGGCTCTGATCTCCCTCCGGGACGGTACCGTCTCCGTGTTCGGCGAGAGACAGGTGATGTCGGTTACCTGCTGTTGTTCCGTCGCACACCGGAGTCCGCGCCGCTTCGAGTCCTCGAGTTGCTGACGAATGTCGATTCGGAGGCGTCGCTTTGAAAGTTTCGTTGACACTCGCAATCGCTTCCCTGGTGTTTTGCAACACGAGTTGCCGCGACGAGATTGAGTCAGAAGACGCCCGCTCCGCGTTCGTCTCTGCGACGGATCGAAACTCTCCGCTCACTTCTGATGCAAACCTCGATCGTCTGCGGAAACATCTTTTTGACGAGTTGGAGAATCGCGGCCGTTATCGCCGCCCCTCCACCGCTGAACTCGATCGGGCCGTGCAGTTGTTTTCGGCCACGCTCTCTGAAGAATCCGATCTGAATCAACTTCAATCGATGTGGGAAGTCGCAGGATTCAAACTCGACTCGATCGAGGAGGGAAGCGAGTCTTTCTGGGTGCTCAAAGAACTTGAGAACGAAAAATTCGGTCGGGGTATCGTGGCGTTTCGACGATCGCAGTCGGTGCCGGTGATGTTTCAGGCACCCCATTCATTCTACGATCTCGACTCGGATGAAATTGCTCTACAATTCTTTATTCTCACGCGAGCGAGGGTCTGTTTCTGGAACACGATCCATCGCAGGGTCGCCAATCTTACTGAGGAAGAGGATTCTTTTCTCAATGCATTGTCCATCGCTTTCGCCAGAACGACAGCTCAAGGGCGAGTTATCCAGATTCACGGTTTTTCCCAAACCTCCCAAGGTGAACGGTTTGGCCGGAGAGTCGATCTGATCATCAGCCAGGGAATCGAAGAACCATCTCAGGGCTTTTTACGATTTGCGCAAGAGGTCCGGCGCAGTTGCGATCCTTTCGAAACAGCGATTTTTCCCTTGGATGTGAATGAATTGGGAGGGACGCAAAACCGGCAACGAAAAGTCCTTCTGACTGAAGCGTTGACAGACTTTGTGCATTGCGAGATGAGTCCTCGATTTCGCCGTGAATTGATAGCCGATCGCGATTTGGCGGATCGCTTCGGTCGCGAACTCACTCGACTTGAGCTAAATCCAGAAATAGACTAGAGTTTCCGCACATTTCATCCCTTCGGCATCCCCTGCCAAACGTTCCCTTCCCTAAGTCGATTTACTCATCGCTTGATGACATCCCCTCAGACGATCCCGCGCGCAGAATGGTGCAGGTTCGCCGGACGACTTGTCTTGGCGTTTGCGCTCGCGGTGAGTCTCGGCGAGCGGAATCTCAGTGCGTCCGACTGGGACGAACTTCGCGGCCGAGTGCTTTCGCAGTTCGACTTTCGGCTGCACTGGAATAACATCTCCGGCCCTCCTCATTGGATCGGGGGAGTCCCGATCCAGAGGAAACTATTCCAACGGCTTTCGACCGTCACGCTGGTCCCTGGAGAATCGGTCGTACTGCGCGTTCCGGCGGAAAGTTTTGTGCGCGCGTATTGTCCGAATGAAACCCTTTCGCCCGATGATTTGCTGTTCTGGGTGTCCAACGGAAGCGGCCTGCAAGTCCAACATGTCGGGTTTCTTTCTCCCGATGGAAAATCTCTAGTCACGATCCCGGATCATCCTGAGACAGCTCTCGTGCGGGTCTGTCGTCCGGAATCTTGCCTCACTCCTCTGACGGTCGCGTTATTCGTTTCGTATCGTGAGGCCACTGGCGAACCGGTTTCTTATCGAACGTTGGCATGTACTGATGCCCCGGCATCTGCAATCAAACGAGATGAGGACAGCACTAACGAGCCGTTTCACCACGTTGACCCGTCGCAGCCCGTCACCGTGCGCGTGGTCGGTCCGGTTCGATTGAAGTTGGAGACTCATCTGCGTTATCCCGCGCTGGAATCGGAGATTCATCAGAGCTATCAACTCCGACTGTTGACCAATCTGGCTCTTCTGAAAATCGTCGATTTCGAAACGTCCATCGATCACAAGCGACAGGCATTCGTAAATCAAGTGCCGGCCACGCTCGGGAGACGACAGACTGCGTATGTCGAAATTCCACCTGGTCCTCAGGAACTGACCATCGATGCTTCGGCCGCCATGTTTCTGCGCGTATTCGAACGAGACCGGCCAGAATGGTGGCTCCCCGGTAATCGCCCACCACTCTCGACGGAGCAGGCGCAGTCGTGGGGATATCTATTCGAGGATCGCGTCTCTCACTGGAATCTCACTCTCGAGGACTTTCACGCGGTCCTTTCAGATTCGAACTCGACCGATGGAGTTCCCCTTCTGGCGTTTCGATCGGCTCGCGATAATTCCCGTCCGCAAGGCCCTTTACGAGCATATTTTCTTCTGCGGGCACTGGCTGCGTTTCGGAGCGACGATCCTGACTTAAAGAATCTGGCCGGCCAGATGCGAGGGAGACATACTTGGTTTCGCGATCTGATGCCGGTTCGCACTGGCTCCCATGCGCGACAGCGAACCGGTTACTTCCTGTTCAAGCACCTGCAGTCGCCGCACGCACCGGATCACGAAATTGTTATTGACGAACAGCATGTCGACGAACTCGTCGCGCAAATCCCGTCTTCGAAATTCACTCGGGTCGCCAACTCGCTTGAACTCGCCAGCGCTTACCGGCTGCCCGCCAATCTCGGTGCGACGATCCTGCAGATCATCGTCGATCAGCAGTCGATTCGAGGATATGCTCCGTTGTTCGTACAATTCGATCGCGCCACACCGATCCGTCTACTGGCTGCCGGTGGACCGGAACTCACTCCGACAGAGTACACTCCAGGAGCCACTGAAGCCGGCATGACAGCCTTCGAGGTTCGTCACGGCCAAAGCAACACGGGCACGCTGGGGGGAGCGTTCGCGCAACTGCGACAACCGGCTCCGCTGTTATCTGTCGGACATGCGGAACTCGTCGTTCCTCAGGGTGTATCGGAGATTCGTGTCTGGTCTCCGGCGATTCAACCGGAATCGACTTCGGTCGCACTTCGCTATCTTGATTCGAAAAACTTTCAACTGACAGAAATGGAATACGTCGAGGCGGCCCGCCGGGCCGGTGTTGCACAGTCAGGGCCTGCTCTCTTTACGGCTGAACTGCAGCGGCAAGGGTATCTCTCGCAGGATCAATATGCCGAACAGGAATTACGTAACCACTGGTATCCTCTCATTGCCTGGCTCCGAGAACAGGACGAGATATTTCGACGAGGACTCGCTCCGGACAATTCAACGGTGCAGGGCACCGCTTTGTCTGAGAGTCAAGGAAGCGTTCCTGAAGCATCGTCGGTAAACGAGCTGTTGAAATCCGCGCGCGCTCACGCTTCGTCGATGCAGTGGCTACCTGCGCTCGAAGACTGGTCGGAAGCTCTGCCGAACGCGACTAGCTCGCAGCGGAAGGAAATTGTCCTCGGGCGGATGACCGCACTGCGAAATCTGGGGGAAGACACATTACACGAAAGGGGATTACGCGGGTTATATCTGTTCGATCCGGACGACTCGATTCGTTCCGAAGCGGTCGCTCGCCTCGAACAGCTTTACAGAGACTCGAATGACGAGGATGAATTATTACGGTTACAAGTGGTTCGAACGCTGGCATCTCTGCAAATCTCGCATCTGATTGCATTGGCACAGCAATTGGCGGACTCCGGCCGAATGTTCGATTCGCTCTCGCTCGCATTGATTCTCCCTCGAGACGATCGAGTGACACGTCTCGTTCTACGAACGTCTCTGGGGTGCGGCTGGTGGCAGCATTTCGATCGAGCGCTCGGCGGACTCACCGATCCCCAAGAACAGCACTACTGGCGGGCCTGGAGAGATCTTGCAACTGGGGCAGTCACATTGGCTCGCGGACATTTGGAACAAGCGGGATCCCAAGGAGTCGATCTGCTGAATCGTCTGCAGACTGGTAACATGATTCGATCGCAGTTCCAACACGCAGAACCTTCCGTTCGCGCACGGGCTGTTTTCGATTGGGAACGCTGGGCGGAGAGTTCTCCGCTCCCACATCGCTGGTCGAACGAAGAATCTCTGGTGACCGACTACGAATCGTCCGCGATTGTGGCGAATTCAAATCGTGGAGCCACGACTCAATACTACATTGGCCGGGAGAATCGCCCAATCACATTGATCGCGCAAGGTCCGGTGCGTCTGCGAATCGGAGCAAGGCCGCTTCATCCAAATGGTTCGAACGAACCGATTGACGATTGGCTGATCATCACGACGGGAGAGCAACGGCTTCAGGTCCCGATCAACAACAATCACGCATCCGACAATCTTCAGTTTGCTGATCAGCCAGAATGGACTCCTGGAGGACTCGTGACGAAGGAACTCAAGCTCGGTCCCGGTCGCTACGAAGTGTGTGTGTTTGGAGAATCGGTCCCGCTTGCGATTCGTCTCGAACGGCTGCGACCGGAACGCGAACTTCCCGTCCTTCCGCCGGTCGAACCCTCGACCGTCACCGCGGCACTGACAGGTTCGTTCGAAGGAGCGTTTTACGAACCGATCGCGATGGGAGTTGTGAACGTGACATCTTTGGGGCAACCGGTTGAATCGAGCTTGCCGATTCACTCTCGAAGTTTCGATCCCGTCCTGCGGACAAAGCCCCTCGAGGGCCTTCCGTTCGAACTTTCGAATCGCGTTGCGTTGCGACTCGGTCTCCTGCCGCCGTCGGTCGCTGCCGGTACTACCCTGACGCTTCCAACAATCTCTGAGAATTGCTCTCCCCGAGAACGATTCTCTTTGTCGTTGCGTGTTGGGTTGAAGACAGACGACGTCCTCAGCGATCTTCCCTCCGCCATTCAGGAAGATATTCTCTGGCATAAAGGTCGAGGAACGGATGCGGTTGCCTTACCACTCGATCGCTCCGACATCACCGCGGTGCAGCGACGAATGGCTTCGTTCCTTTGGCTCTACGAGCACGACAAAGCCAAACTGGAATCCTGGCTGGCTCATGGCGAATACTTTTTCTCAACGCATGCAAGTACGCCGGGTTTGCGCGGTATGCACTCGCGGCTGACGTCAAAGAGTGAATGGAGTCTGACGTCTCAAATCGAAAGCAGCGCGGGATTGCGGACTGTCCCGACCGACGGTTGGGAACCGGAAGCGCCCTACCTGCGAGTTCGTAAGTCGTTGCTTCGTCCTATGGAGACCGATGAACAGCTCATTGCGGGAGATCAGGTTCTCGCGGTCAGGCTTGAAGGGAAACGTGACACACGTCTGGAATGCAGCGTACAACTGGTGGAACCGCCTCATGTGCTCATGTCGCCGCTGACCTTTACCTGGCAACTCGATACCGGTCCCGAGGAAGAAAGGCATCTTACCCCGGAGCACGCTCAGATGACGTTCATAGTAGATGTTCCAAAGGGCGAACACACGGTTCGAATCCGGTGTATCGACCCTTGGGTCAATCAATTCCTTAGAGTGCGGATCGTCGATTTGAACGATGGAGAGGGGACATCGTTGCAGAGCGACCTCGAACGTATGTGGCACGTCGCCACTGTGGACGAAGCTGTGATTGTTCCCGTCGAAGGTCCTTCGCTCGTCCGTATCGATGAACTTCGTGCAGGGAGGACGACCAACGAACTGCGGTTAATCCCCGAAGGTCTGCATCGTCTCGAACTCCCGGCACTCAATGGGCCGGAGAGTCTGTACCGTATCTTTCAACTGAGATACGACGCCGATCGAAACCCGCATCGAATCAAACATCTGAATTATCCCGACGAAGCGTCGATCGCTCCCTACATCGTCCGAGATCACTCGGACGGACTGGCGTTGAACGAGCAGCCTGGAGATCGGATTGTTCCTGTGACATTGGCAATTCCGGATGTTCGGATGGCTCCGTTCGATCGGAGCGAATTCACTTCCACTCCATACCCGCGATGGTTGGCCGTCAATCAAGGCGAGGACTTTCTGATGGAGGCAAAAGGAATCTGGTCGTCGGATTTAGGCTATTTCAGTCGGCGCCCCTTATTGGAAGGTATCAGTGGTGGATCGAATCCCGACGAATTCTTTCAACTGAACTTTAATCATCATCGTCGATACGATGAGCAGGATATGTGGACCGAAAGCGACTTCCTGTTTCGCGAACGGATTCGAGGCGGGGAAACTCTGGGTGTGTCTCATTCAGTTCGCCGCGAACTTGCGGGGAGTCCGTGGGTGCTTTACTTCGACGGCAGCGGATACTTACAACACGTCGATCACGCGAGTGGAAGCGATTGGGAAGGATCGATCGACCTCCGCGTTCGCCTGGCGCGACAATTCATCCTCGGTCCCCGGACACACCATATGCCGCAAGTGACACTCTTCGGCCGGGGCCTCAGTCTGGACACCAATCCTTTTCCTTCGGGTGTGATCGATCAGGACATCTTGACATCGTTCAAACGCGACCATCTGGGGGGATTAATCTTCGCCGATAAAATCGTCCATCGCCCCTCGCTCGACACCGAGTGGTGGGCTCGACCGGCGCTGATGACGAATGAAAACTTCAACGTCTTCAAACCGGACAATCTCAGTCTGGCTTTCGGTTGGTCACAATGGATCCGTCCGGTCGGCTTCGATCTGTCGTATCGAATCACAGGGTACTTCGACGACTCCGATCGGGTGAATGCTTATGCACAACAACTGATTACTCTGGAGGGATTCACGGAAGGCTGGATCTGCGGAGCCGTTCGTTGCGAAACCAGCCTGTTTCTGCAACACAATCTGGGGAGCAGCGATACCAGTATTGCCGCGGTCGTCTCACTTTCCTGGGATTCGGGATATAACGACTGGCACTATCGTCCCGGTGAAATGGATTTTCAGACGGTGCGAAAATGGCGAGGATCGGAAAGACGCATCCCGCAAACACTCCAATTGTGGTAGTGCTTTCGTGAGCTATACTTCGATGTCTTGCCGCGTCAATAATTGTGGTGCAATGTCTCTCCAACAGATTCTGCAAACAGCAAACCCAGCTCCTTTACACGAAAAGCTGAACCGACGACGACATTTGGAGTTGTCGAGGGGCTTTTCGCAATGGTGCCGTGCGCAGGATCGGGACGAATCGTCGCCCGAAGATCTCTGCAGATTTCTCCGAAGCGAGATCGAAAACGGATTTGACCGCTTGTGGATTCTGGACGAACGTCATCGCAAATTCCGGCAAATCTACCCAACTCTGACATCGGATTTCGAACGGATGCAGGCATTGTTGGAACACGCGCGACAACTTGGTGCCGACGAGGTTCAGCTCAAAGGAGATCGGCGGGCGGCAGAGAAACGATGGTTCGGCCCGGATGCTCTCGGCGACCGCTTTCATAGACGGAAACTCGAAATTCAACGACGTCTCGTCGACCTGTTTGAACGCTGGGGACTGTGTCTGGCAAAGATCCTGGCCGCCAATGAACTCGGCCACCCTTGGGAATTTGCAGGCGGAGAAATCCTTTTTTCACGCTTGGAAGCCGCGGAAGTGGATCCGCGAGTCCAGCGAGCGGCACTCGCCGCGGCAGCGACCGGACTCCTCGCGACACCCGCCGACCAGGACCTTGGCATCGACTTGAACACGCTCGCGCTCATCAAGGCCTGGAGCCGAGACGTGTGGCGCGACGTTTGGGTACAGGCCGAAGCCCAACGCCTACTCGCAATATTAGACGCCGGGGATTTTTTTGAATTGTTCCAGGAACGTTTGAAAAGTAACGGTCCGGGAGACGACTTCTTCGTTCGCGCGCGGCTCTTGCACCGGCTGTCCGATCTCGATCGCCGAGGATTGAACAGCTGGGATCTCTTAGAACTTGTCCGGCAAGATCCGAGCGAGTTCGTTCGGCAGGAAGCCTGCTCAGTCTTGTCCGCCGAATCTGTGTTCCACGGCCTCCCGTGGTTGCGGAAATTCGCTCTCGAAGATCAATCACCCCGTGTCCGTGCGACGGCTCTGGCGAGTCTCCGTGCGACGGTCGGAACTGCGGAGTGGCGGAGCACATCCGTCGTCGAGTTGCTCTCCGATGCATTGACACGCGAGCGGGATGGCTTCGTCCTTCGAGTGGCGGCTCGGGTCGCGAGCGACTGGCTGACCGATGTAATCCGGATCGTATCCCCGGAGGCGAGCGAGGATCCTCCCGGTTTGGCGGTGATTTGCGAGCATGTGCGGACACAGATCATACCTCGCCTCGGACAACTCCGCACCTCGGTCGAGAACGTTCCGTTGAGGAGACAACTGGCTTTGGAATCCGAGCGATTGTGGATGCTGACCACACTTCGCATCAGACATGCGGTCAGCGAAATCCGTACTGAGTGGAGAACTTTCGTACGGCCCGGCAAGGCACGAAGATTTCCCCGGAAATATCTCAAAGAACTTGGACACGATCTCGGGCGGGCTCTCGCCGTTCTCGCTCAAGACGATTACGGGTACGAACTCGAACGCGGATGGTGGAATTGGCGCTTGCGGAGAGGAGAGCGAAACGGCCTCAGAATCTGGCGTGTGCTGCACGAATTTAGGACCCCCTCTCCGGACAAGCGTCAGGCACACGATCACACGGTCGGAAGGTACTCGAAAGCCGAACTGCGCGCTCCTTCCGCAATCATGAGTGAGCTGAGTGAAACCAAGGTACCTGGCGAGCCGCTCCACGTTTCTCACGAGGGAAACTGGAAACCGTTTCTCCCACTGCTCGATGACGTCCTGTCGACGGTGTCGGGAATCAGCCACAGCCAACCTGTTCGTTTTTATTCCAGTGCGGGAATTACGATACTCACGCCACCAAAATCGATCTTCGCGCGGTGCCGGGCTTTCTTGCAAATCACGCTGAGCTTCTCCCGATTGGCTGCGCTGCGGAATTGGCGCAGCGATTCGCAACATCAGCCCAACGAGTACGTCTCGGAGCTTCGTAGTTTGGGTTTCGAACTCAGATTCGATCCTTACGAAGTCGATACGCAAACAACAGTTCGTGACGAAAGTGTCGAGCGCTACTTTTCGCCGGCGTTGTTGTTCGCGGCATCCACGATCATCGACCGTCTCAATCAGTTTTTCAGCAATTTGCTCAGCTACTTTCATTCCCCGTATCAGAACACGATGTGGCATCTGTCTCTGTTCGTAGCGGGGATGATGATTCTGTTTTTCGGGCGACATTTTTATGTGAATCGAAGGTTTCGGCGGCAGCGCAACTCGATTCCGCTTTCGATCGGAGGCTGGGGAACCCGAGGCAAGTCTGGCACCGAGCGTCTGAAAGCCGCTTTGCTCTGCAGTCAAGGGTATTCCGTCGTCTCGAAGTCGACCGGTTGCGAAGCTATGTTTATGCTCTCCTCGCCGATGGGTCGGCTTACGGAACTGTTCCTGTTTCGACCCTATGACAAAGCGACCATTTGGGAACAATTGGACGTGATCGAACTGGCTCACGACTGGGGAGCGGATGTCTTTCTGTGGGAATGCATGGGTCTGTCACCGACCTATGTAGAGATTCTGCAGCGCCAGTGGATGAGAGACGACATCACGACGATTACCAATACCTATCCCGATCACGAAGATTTGCAGGGACCTTCGGGCGCTGATGTTGCCCGCTCGATTTCCGGATTCGTTCCTCTCAAATCGCACGCCATCACGACCGAACGAGAAATGCGCCCTCTCCTCGAGGAAGCCGCTCGCGCGGCGCAAACTCGTCTGATGCCCGTCGAATGGATGGAGCCGGGACTGATAGCGCAGGACGTGATCGCGCGCTTTCCCTACGACGAACATCCCGACAACATCGCACTCGTTTCGAAGATGGCTGCAGAGTTGGGAATACCGCGCGATGTCGCTCTGAAAGCAATGGCAGACGAACTGGTGGCCGACCTGGGAGTCCTCAAAACCTTTCCGCCGGCGCTCGTTCAAACGCGAACGATCGAATTCACGAACGGGATGTCGGCGAACGAACGTCTGGGATGTCTGGGAAACTGGGAGCGGCTGGAATTCCATTGGAATCAGCCGGCGCAGGAACCGGGAGTGTTCATCACGACGGTTGTCAATAATCGCGCTGACCGGGTCGCTCGGTCGCGAGTATTCGCAGAACTGATCGTCAATGATCTGAACGCCGACCGTCATATTCTGATCGGAAATAACCTCAAGGGGATGCAGGGTTACATCGCCGAAGCCCGGGATCGCGCAGTCGACGATCTCCACCTCTGGCCCGATCACCAATTATCCGCTGACAGGTCGCCCGAGCAGACTCTCAAAGAGATCTGCAACCGCCATCGCTGGCCCACCGGACCGCAACATGTACAGGACCGTCTGGCCGTGATGCTGACGGCTTTGTTGCCGGAGTCGAAATCACTCTCCACGAGAACGGAACTGCTCGAGGATTGGCGCGAGATCGGATCGCTGACGGAGCGCATCCGGCAACTCGACGCCGACGAAGAACTCGCCTCGGCCGTTCTCGAGTATCACTCTCAGGCAGTCAAAGCTCTCAGCGAATACGAACGAATTCTGACTCGCGTGAAAAATTCCCGTCCTGAACAGCACGCGGAAATCACACGGGAATTCCGCGAATTGTTGAAAACATGGCTGATTAAAAAAATCGTCGTCGTCGAAGATTATCATGCCTCGGGCGAACAGGTGATTCAGCAGATCGTCGAGGCAACCCCGCCCGGATTCCGCAATCGAGTCATGGGAATTCAAAACATCAAAGGAACCGGTTTGGATTTCGTGTATCGCTTTCAGGCCTGGAATGCTTGTCACGCGCTTTGTCGGCGGTTGCTGTCAACCGACAAAACAGATGCCCTCGCTGCATTGCGGGAATTATCGCAATACGCCGACTTTGGCCTGCTGAGCGAGAAATGTACCCTGGATTCCATCACTCACGCCGAGCAGAGTCCGGCGTTTGTCGATCACAAGCTGAAGCACGAACTGGCGATCTTGAGAGATCGCGTCACCAGCCAGCTTAGCAACATCAGGGAAACGTTTGGAGGCCACCACCACAAAAGCGAGTGGAAACAGGCCCTCCTGAACCTGATCGAACAGTTTCTCGATCTGGGGGACGCTATTCGCCGGCGCAAGAGGGCGGAACAGATTTACCGGGACATTCTCTCCGAACGCATCAGCCTGGATCGCGCTGCTGCGATGCTGCGGGATTTGACGAAACGACAAAAAGGCGGCTGGCTCGCTGCTTGGTTTGGAAAACAATGAACGGTTCCAATTTTTTTCAGAAGTCGATCTACAAATTTGTCTCTATGCAACGAGGGCAAGCCGATTGCACAGAAAATCGACACATGTGCCTGTTCGACACGACGCAGCCCGTTGCCTGTAATACCTCGCGATCTCACTGAGAAGATCTTGAGAGAATCACTTCAGCCGTATAACCCAAGCATCGAAGAGTTCGAATCCGGCCCGCTATTCCGAGCCGAAACGTCACTTTTCGGCCCGCTCAGGATGAATTGGGTTTCGAAATGTCTCGGTGTTATCTTCGAAGTCGGTTGGATCCGCTCCACTTGAACCCCTCGGTGAAATTGACTTCTGCAGTTCTCCGCACGCTATGCTGCGCGCGTCGGTGGCATCGACCGAAGTCATTTATGAACCTG
>DATKCB010000541.1:0-8201 GCA_035513495.1 Planctomycetaceae bacterium
GTCGCGATGGTGGCTTCATGCCGACCTCAAATTGCAAGGAAATGGTCCGTCAAGATCCGAATGCTTGCAATTCTAGCCAACCGAAAAACGAGATCCAGTCCACGGATCCTCGATTCAAAACAATTTTTCAGGGACGACTAACATAGTCTTTCAGCCTGCCCGCATTCCCCATTCGAGGGTCGTTCATCGCAGGCTGAAAGCCATCGATCTGACGTTGATCCCGTATCATGGCCAGCCGTGTTACGACGAACAGGAGATCTATCGCAGCAGCCCCAGTCGGGCACCACCCACTTTCACGCCTACGCGACTCCCGTAATTCTTCAGGTCCCGGTCCGCATGAATCTCTTCCATCTCCGCAACCAGTTCCTGGTGACGCTGCGATCTCGCGCTTTCGGGACGAACCCGCCACGCATAAAATCCGCTCCGCGACACTTCCAACACACGACACATCACAGTAATGGGCCACTCTTCGCGATGCTGCTCGATGAACTCAAACCTCAATTCTTCTCGTTCGCGAAGGCCCCGTAGGGGCTTTGAAACCGCCTACGGCGGGCCGTCGTTTTTTTTAGGATGTCACGCTCCATCCGCAGGCGTTTCACTTCGGCACGCAACCGGGCCAGTTCCATCTGTTCGCTCTCCGTCAGTTCCGGGTTGGGGGATGGGTCCGAGTATTTCTGTTTCCAGACACTCAGCAGGTTGGCGTTGATCCCCAGATTGCGGGCCGCTTCCGAGACCTTATATCCCTGGACCGTCACCAACCGCACCGCCTCACGCTTGAACTCCTCGGTGTACTTACGATTTTTTCGCTTCGACATCGTCGCCGCTCCTCTACGAGCAATATACGCTCGGGTGGCAGCGCCCACAAATCGTGGGGAAGTCCACTTTGTTGCGCAACACGGGGGGGCGAGTGTCTGGCTTTGATTTTTGAGCACGAACGGCGGAAGGATATGAGCATCAGGGCGGGAGGGATTCTGGTGAAGTCCGACGTGTACGATCAGGGTGGGCGGACGGCGCAACGTGTTTCGTGCATTGCGGAAACACCTTCCACGTTTCACTGACCGCTCTTCATCTTCACATCTCAATTCCGATGTGCAGCCAGTCTTTGAGGAGGAAGTTCATTCTCCCGATCAGCAGCGAATAGCGGCTCATGACGGTCAGGGCGAATCCGACTCCGAAGGTGATCATCAGCAGATAAATCCCGACCTTGGAAATGCCGCCGACGATGCCGGTGTGCTCGAGCGAGAAGAAGAAGTAGGTGAGGCACGCCAGCGTCCCGAAGACCATCGTCATGTTCCAGAGGGAGGTCTTGATGTCGAGAGAACCGTCGGCGGCGAAGACGATCAGGGGGAGGATCGTCGATTGGATCTGGACGATGAAGTCGGATTGGAAATGCACGACCAGCCGCAATCCTGCAAAGACGGCGATAAAAAACGCCAGCGGCCAGCGGGCCACCCATTTGCCGGTCGGCATGAGTCTCCAGAGCATGAGGATGCCCAAAGCGAGCGGGATCAGAAACCACAGATCGGTCTCTTGTTTGGAACCGGGCATGAAGGTCATTCGGGCGATGTCCGGAGTCAGACGACCGACCAGTAACCCAACAAAAGCCGACCAGAACGCGACCACCATCGCATAGGCCGCCGATGCCCCGACGAAAATGGATTCCGCAATTTTGTAGACGACGTTATCTCCGAACAGAAACGAGAAGATGGCGAAAGTCAACGCGGCGGCGAGCCACACACCCATTGTGCGCGGCCAACTGAATTCACTTCCCGCTTCTTCACGAAGCAGGAAAGGGACTTCTTCGTATTCCGCCGTTCCCGCACTCGGTTTGACGTACACAGCTCCCGCTTCGAATTGGACGGCTCTCCAGGACAGGAAGAGAAAACCGGCGAGAAAAATCGCGAGCCAGATGGCGTTCTTGTTCGTCATTCCGATGCTCCTTTCCGATCAGTTTGCCACATGACAAGGTTTCCCAGAATAATGATGCCGATCAGCATGAAGTGAGCGGCTTCCTGTGCCGTCATGAAGACGCTGGCGGTGTTTGTCTTCGGTTTCTCGGCGATTTCGGGATATTTATTGAACAGCAATTCTTCGTATTCCGCCGCAGGTTTGATGCCTGCCAGCATTCCGATCATCTGTCTGGGGATATAAGGATAAAGCGTCGAGGCCTGGACGCCGGTCGTGCCTCCCACAATCTCAATTGTGTCGAAGGGTGTGGCCGCGTATTGAATCCATTGTTTCAGACCGGGGTCACCCGCGCTGACATTCACGATCAAAGGAAAGCCGCGGATGTTCTTGATCCCTTTCATCATGGGAATTGTTGAAACGGGATTTCCGTTCTGGTCGGCGTCATACAGTCCGGGGAAATCGTTGACGATCGTGTTGATCACAACTTCGTAACCGGGACGATAGCCGAGATTGACGTAATCGACTCCGTTTTTGTAATCGGGGTATTCTTTCGAGAGGATGCTGATCTGACGTTGGATCATCCCGACTCCCTGGGGCCAGATCGTCAGATAGTAGAGTTTGTGCTTTTTCTCGGCGCAATGCCGGGTAAAGGCTTCCGCCATGGGCTGCAGCTCTCCCTCTGCCGAGGGATCGAAATCCAGCGGGAGGAGAACGCTGCTTCCCTCGGGAAGATCGTCGATCGCGTTGAAGACATCAATGACCATCGGACTCGGTTTCTGCGTCAGCACGATTCCGGTCATGAGCGGAATACCGACCACGAAGATCGTCAGACCGAACAACCAGCGACGGTCGAGAGTCGCTAAAAATCTCCAGACGGGGTGCGGTTCCATCAGTCTGCCCCCAGGTAAGAACGATCGACGCCGAGCAGAACTTTGAGGGAGGTCGAGACCACACCTAATGCAATCCCGATCATGATGGCCCGGGTGCCGAGCGTATTGAAGAGGTTGATCAAGGTTCCTTTGATGTTTTCCAGCTTGAAATGCGCGTATTCGTCCGGGAGCCCTTCAGTCAGCATCGGACCGCTTGAGGTTTGTGCCAAGAGTACCACGACGGCCGTGATCAGAAGCAGTGAGGCTTCGACATTTTTGGCTCGAAACGCTCGAAAGGCGGCCGACGAGATGTAGAACGCAAGTGTCGCGAACATCGTCGCTGCCAACGGAACATACACGTAATTGAAGACCCACCAGAAGGCACCCCCTTCCGTCATGTAATCTCCGGACCAGGGATAGCCGGGGAAACTCGGAGGAACACCGATTTTCCCCAAGCCGACAATCAGAGTTCCGCCGAACGCGACGATGGTGATCAGGGAATAAGCCCACCCCGGTTTTTTGTTGCTGATTTTTTTGAAGTGGCTCGACAGCAAACTCGTCGCCCCCAGTACCATCGCGAAAGCGGCGACGATGTCAAACCAGGTCGAGACCTTGGAATCCCACTCCTCCAATCCGGGAGAGAACTTCGAGAGGATCAGAAAAAATCCCACGAAACTGGCGATCAGAATTGGTATCGTTTTTTTGAGCATATTCAATTAACTCCCCAATAAAGTCTCTTTGAGGAAAGTGGCGAGTCGTCCGTAACTCCCGGAACTGGGGAACAATGACGACAAGGTGAAGAGGGCAGAGCCGACCAGAATCAGAACGGCACCAATCAACTTGCCCAGGTCCTGCCCCTTGAGGCTTCCCAGTTGCTGCGGTTCTCCCGAGAGATAAGCCGACGCAGCGAAAAATTCTTCGCCGATCAAAACATAATCACACGCGGCGACAAAAAACGGCAGTTGCGAAGGCATCGCGGTGCCGGCGATCTGGATCGCTCCGACAGTGTTGGCTGTTTCGGCGAAGATCAGCGACTCGGCGTAAAAGGCGCCCATATAGAAGCAGGCCGCCGGTTTTTCGCGGACCATTTTTCCTGACACTGCCGCCACGAATCCGAATTGTTCGTCGGTCAGGTAATAGATATCCTCCGGATTGTAGAGGTCGGGGCGTCCCGCCTTGATGTAGGCCGCTTCGACGGTTTCGCGGGCCGTCGTCATCACGAGCGAACGAGTGGTGGGTACATCGAGTCCCGCGTCGTATTCGGCGGTCAGTTCGGCGACGCGGTTGAGAACAATCAGCCCAGCGATGGTCTGGATTTCGTTAATGTCCTGAATGCCGGGGATAAACAACACGTCGCGGCCCATCTCGGTGGCGCGTCCGACGGCTTCTTCGACCGCTTCGAGTCCTGCGACTTTTCGGATTTTCAAATCGCGACCCGATTTTGCCAGGTAGATAAAGACCACAACCGATCCGCATACCACGAGCATCAGAAACCCGAACCAGAGTTTGTTGGTGTTGATCCATTGGACAACGGGAGAGAACGGAATCGACAGAACCGCTTCGGAGGTTCGATCGTCCGTTCCGATCGCCGTCAGTCGATAGGTATAGTTTTTTTTCGGATCGAGGTTTTCGTCCGTGTGAGAGTTCGTTCCTGCGACGAGGATTTTGATTTCGAGAAAACCGTCCTCATCAGGCTGGGGTTCCTCAGTTTCGGGACTGGTTGACTCTCCCTCAGTTTCGGGAGGTGGATCGGGAGGATCGGTTTTCCGCTCGAGTCGATAGCCAATGACCGGGTTCTGTCCTCCTTCCACATCGTCGGGAGAAAGTTTCCATTTCAATTCGAGTGCGACACCCGCATCGTTGGGGACGTCGTTGACTTCGAGGTTTGACGGCGGTTGCAGTTCTTGCGCGGACAGGATGCGCAGCCCGCAGAACATCAGCATCAACACAGTCGAACGGAAAATGATGCGCATCGTGCTTATTCCTCGATCAATTCGACGTTGGCGCGGGGGACGGTCAGCGTGCGGCCGTCGTCGGCGGTGACAGTAAGCACGCGGGCTTTCGAACCCGACTCGAGCAATTGCAGTTCGTGCGGCAGGTCTGCGACAGTTCCGAGGATTCCGAAATAGGGATCGCGGATGATTCGTACCTGCGCTCCCGGTTCGAGCGATCCGTGCTGAGTCGAGACTTCTTCGTGCCCGAGGATTTCTTCAGGGAGCAGCGGAATCAGGATTTCCGGGCGCATGACACCTGCACGGATTTGCGTCGCGCCGTTGACGGAAGCTTCGCGGCCCTCGAAATGCCGTAACAGATCGAAGGTGCGGCGCGCCATCGCGATCTCCCCGAATCCTTCGGTGATGATGAGCGTGGTACCGACTGTTTCGGAGCCGGTGATTGCGACGCCAAGGTCGTAACCGAGGATATCCTTCAGATCCTGATCGTCCATCCCCCCGGAAATCACGGCGGAGGCCCCCACTTCGATCGCGCGATGAATCGCGTCTCCCGTCATCCGCGCTCCTCCGATGATGATCTTTCCCCGCATGTCGTCGGAGATGTGTTGGGGGCGGAGTTCTTCCGTCGGAGCATCGCATGCCAGGACGATCGTTCCGTACGCTTCGCCGCAGATGCCGAAGATCCCCTGCACCATCGCGATCTCGGCTTCGATCTCGACCCCCTGTTCGGGAATCACGTTGACGACTTCTCCCCCCAGAAACGCTTTGACCTCGACGGGGAGATCCTCTCCGCGCAGCAAGACCTGGCCGGTGACGTTGGAGATGGTTTCGATCTTTCCAAAGGCGGGACTGTGGAATTCCTTCTGAAAGAATCCGAAAATCCCGGGCGAACGTGCAAGGAGTTCGTTACGATCGACTTCCTCCCCCACTTTTTTCAGCATGCAGCCTGGGACATCCGACGCAGAGACTCCGATCGCGTTGGCGAGGTTGATCGGCAGAATGTCCCCGGGCAGATACGTCCGCGCGACAACCTGCTGAGGCGTCACGCGATCGCCTTTCGCGACCAGCACTTCTCCCAAGATCGGAAGCGTGCGTTTCGTGCGATGACGAACGCAGCGGCTGACGCGAAGTCCGGGTGTGTAGGATTGGGCCATGGCGAGGAGGAATTAGTAGTTAGGATTTAGGAATTAGTTTTTCTTGGTAGATGTTGAGGTTTTTGATCCATTCTTTCAGATTTTGTTTTCGTTGGGTTTCGTCGGGGTTGAGTTGGAGGGGGCGGCCTCGGGCGTCGAGGATCAGACCGACGGTTCCTCCTTTGACGGTTCCGGAGACGGGCTTCCCCGGTCCGTTGCCGAGGTCAAATTTGTGTTTTGGTTCGAGTTCGATTTTGGCTTCTTTGCCGGCTTCCAGGGGGATCAGTTTCATTTCTCCGACCTTCAGAGTGCCCGATTCGCTGAGGCCGTTCTGGTTTGTCAGTTGGTAACTGAAGCAATCCTGTCCTGTTTTTCCCTGGCCTTTGGGGGCAATGCAGGTGCCGAGTACGATCAGGCAGTCACGCTCAAAGACTTCCATCGCAGCCGCCGGGTGAACCGAAGCCAGGACACCCAGGTGGGGCATCATGAAGATGCTGTCCTTCGCGAGGACGGTCATTCCTTCCGGCTCGAAGGAATCGATCATCATCGAGGCGGTCTGTTCCATCCGGGGAGCGTGCGAGAGGACTCCCCCCGATCCGACGATCAGGTCAAGCTGCATATTGTCGACGATCGATTGGCCGCTCTCGGTCTGGCTGAACGTATCGCCCACGGTGCGCTGCTGCTGCACCCCTTGCAGTGTCGTTGCGAATTCCTTGTGCTGGAGGTAAGCGAGTCGCAGGGCTTCCCGAGCAATGGCCTGCTCGAAGACGAGCGCTTCGTGCGACTGGGGAATCGTGGTCGGGCGGATCATCTTGTTTTTGACCCGGTTACGGAGATCCCGCTCGTCCATGTCGAGATGCACCCACTTGAGGACCTGATCGAGTCCCGCTTCGGCGCAGACGTTGGAGATCGAGTAACTCATGCCAAGGTTGGCACTGACGGTGCGATTGAAGACTCCTCCGAACACGCTGAAGACGTCGGTCGTCGCACCGCCGATATCGACCCCGACGGCGTTGATCCCCTGCCGCTCGGCGATCGTTTGCAGAATGTTTCCGACGGCGGCCGGGGTCGGCATGATCGGGGCATCGGCCCACTCGATCAGTTTGGGATATCCCGGGGCGTGGGCCATCACGTGTTCGAGGAACAGATTGTGAATGCGGTCACGAGCGGGTCCGAGATTTTCGCTTTCGAGGACCGCCCGCACGTTTGGAATGGTCGAGAGATCGATGTTTTCGCCCGCGAACGCTTCTTCGATCAGTTTTGTGGCTTCCGCGTTTCCGGCGTAAATGACGGGGAGCTTGTACGCTCCGCCGAAACGAGGTTGCGGACGGGCGGGGGCGATCATTTCGGCGAGTTTGACGACGTGCCGCTCGGTTCCTCCGTCGGTTCCGCCGGCCAGGAGAATCATATCGGGGCGGAGTTCGCGGATCCGCTGGATCTGTTCGTGCGGGAGTCGGCGGTCGTTGGAGGCGATCGTTTCCATCACGATGGCTCCCGCTCCAAGAGCCGCGCGTTCGGCGGAGGCGGCCGACATCTGGCGGACGACTCCGGCGACCATCATCTGCAATCCGCCACCGGCAGAGGAGGTCGAAATATAGGCGTCGCAGCCGATATTGCCTTGTGCGGGGCGGATGATCTGTCCGTTTTCGTCGACCAGTTTGCGACCCGAGAGTTCCCCCACTTCAGTGGTGGCGTTGATGACTCCGATGGTGACGTCGGCGGCGGGTTCCTCGACGGTGGTCGGAGCTTCACCCCGATGCGTCTGCCGATAGTGGCCGTCGATTTTCTGGATCAGAATCGCCTTGGTCGTGGTACTTCCACAATCGGTGGCGAGGATGACATTCAGGTTGTCGGGGTTGATGTCGGCCATGACGGAGCGAGGTTCACATTTCCGAGGGATGATGTTCGCAGAGGGAATCGGCCTGGGGAGCAGATGAGTCGGATTTCTCGACAGAATCGGTTCGCAATGTCTCCAGCCGGGAGAGCAGATAGTCCACCGATTTCCGTTTTTCGAGGAACTCGGCGAAGTCGTTTTGTCCTTGGAGACCGAGAACCGCTTGCATCATCGGTGAAAAGAACCGGAGAGCTTGCGCTCCGACGTAGTTGAGCGGACGGCACGCTTCGAGGAGCATCCCGGCGGGGACGTCGAGGCGACGGCGGAGAATTTCGCGCAAAATCCGATCGATGGCCTGTTGCTGGTCGGCGGTCGGTTCCGCGGGTGTTCCGTCATCCAGTGCGAAGGCGTGTTTCAGCCAGTTCATCGCGTCGGTCCTCCTCTCATGTCCGCTTCACAATACCAACGAGTCGATCGCAAATCGACCGGCATAATCGGAACAATC
>DATKCB010000542.1:0-4642 GCA_035513495.1 Planctomycetaceae bacterium
GCAGGAGTCAGCAGGTTCAGATGCGCCCGCAACGCGTCGTTGATCTGGGAATCGACCTCGGTTGTGAACAGCTTCGCTCCACACGCATTGCAGACCGGAAGCGTGAGCTGGGGGATTGTGAAATGGTACGATCGCCCGTCGTGCCGCACGGCGGCTTCGTACGTAATCGTCGCCAATTTAACCTGTTGCGCACCGCATTCGCGGCAACGCCATGGAAACGGCCGCTCCCGATCGGGAGCCTGTTTGATTTTGTCAGAAGTTTCACGGATCATGAATATTGACCACCAGGATGACGGATTGATCGGGTTTGAAGGGAGGCCGGTAGATCAGCCGGGTTTCCACATAGACCTGTTTGTTCTCGATGCTGAATCGAAGATCGTAGTGATACTCGAATTCATCCTGCCATTCGGATCGCTTTTCACGTATTTCATCGATCACTCCGCCGCGATCGACAAACTCGAACATCAATCGACTGAGATCTTTAAGTGGAATTCCGAGTTCGTTTCGAACCCAGAGGAAGGCCATCTCGGTCAATTCGAACTCGATAAATCCAGCAAATCTCCAGTTGGACAGCGCGTCTTTGTATGCGCTGAGCCGTTCGGGTTCTTCCAATGGGGCCACAGCAGAGTCTTTCTCGCTCCTGCGGGTACGTTGGTTTTCAGGTGACGGGGCATGGTTCGGACGATCTCCTGAAAATTGATGTACATCAATCAAATTCTACAAATAAATTGATATACATCAACTCCAGTTTCGTGAAATTCTCTCTCCAGCCCAAACAGGGCTGAAAACACATTGATCGTGCCGAACGGTCGAGTTGCTTTCTCACATATTGTCTCCGACCATTAATTCTTCAAAACAAAGTCCACGATCTCCTTCCGCGAGAAATCTTCCACGCGAGAAGTCAGCTTGCCGCCGCTCGATTTGTAGCAGGCGGCGAGTGTGTTCCGTTCGGTTTCGGACAGACCCGAGTCGCCGCCAATCGTCAGCGGATGCGGTGCTCCGAGACCGGCCAGTCCTCCGAGACCTCCGTAGCGCAGCGCGCCGGGCAGGAACATCGGATCTTGCGTAGAAGTCACTTTGTCGAACGAGAAACCGTTCAGGTTGACGACGCAGCGGTCGATCGTGTCGCCGGCCAGTCCGCGGGCGAGGAGGCAGACGGCTCCCATTTTGCCGGTCCCGATCAGCGTGATCTGTTGGATTTCGTCCGTGTCGGCGACGCCTCCGATGCCGGTCAGCAAATCGTGGACGCGCTGTGCCAGGATTGTCTTGTTGTAGCCGAAGGTGTAACCGCTGTAGCGTTCATCGACCGGGAGCCGATCTGTGAATTCCTTGCCGATCAGTTCACCAGTCAGAAACAGATCGGCGGAACCGACGGCAACACCCACTTTGAGCAGTTGCTGAACCTCGGCGCTGGGCTGTCCAGTGTTGTCGAACAGATGCGATTTCCCGGCGTCGTCGAACCAGACGGCGAGATGTCCCGCGAAGTTGTCCGGGACGAGTAAGGCAAACGGCACCGCCTCTCCGGCGTCTTTTCGCGAATAGTGTCCCGTGATCAGTTCGAGACCTTCTCCGTACGGTTTGGAAGTCGATTCCGATGTTCTTTCCTCTTGCGACGGCACTCCCGAATCGAGCAGGACTTTCGCGGCCGGATCGACGATCTTTCGATAGTGAGCCATCGAGTCGGCGTCTCCGGGAATGAGAGCGTTCCACTGCTCGGTCATGACAGTCGTGAGATACTCACGCACTCCGTCCGCTCCCGTCGCATTGGCCGGTCGGGGATGTTCGCCGTCGAAGACCGAGAGTTCTTCCTTGGAGATCGGCCAGAAGTCGGTTTCTTCGACAGGAGCCGATTCGTCCAGCCCCAGATACTCCTTGAACCAGCGGTACATGATCGCCCGTGAGATGTAATTGTAGTTGTGTCCGAATTCGGGATGTGCTTCGGCGTAGACTTTGTCTTCGGCTCCGTACAGGGACCAGATCTGTTTGAGTTCGGGGAGTCCCCGCTCTTCGATCTGGATCGTCCAGTCGTTGGCTCCGCTCATCGCCAGCGGTTTGGGAGCGAACAGGGCCGCGAACGCGATATTGTTGACGCCCTGCCGCAGATAGTCGGCGTTCTCGCAGATGCAGCCTCCCTGCATGGCGGTCGAGACCATCACGGCGGGGAAGGCGACGTTGACGCGCTCGTCGAGCGCGGCCAGCATGAAGGTCTGCGTGCCGCCACCACTCGCACCGGTCACTCCGATCCGGTCGGGATCGACGTTCTCCAGCGAGAGTAGGAAATCGAGCGCCCGGATCGAATTCCAAGTTTGCAGGCCCATGGCGTTTTGCAGCCACAGCCCCGATTCCACGTCGGTGAATCCCGCTGCGTGGCCGATCTGTTTGCTGTCTGCATTACCCACCATATCGTAATGAAACACGACACAGCCCATTCGGGCCAGATGCGCCATCCGCGCTTGCAGAGGATATCGCGCACCTGACAGATCGTGTTCAGCTCCCTGTTCAATCTGTTTCAATGCCGCGGGTGTTCCCGCATCGTAGAAACGTCCATCGGCCCAGTGTCCGTGTGGAGAGAGAATCCCGGGCATTTTTTTCTCGGGGGGATTCGTGGGGAGATACAGATTGCCGCTGACGTAATGCCCCGGGAGCGATTCGAAGAAGACCTTGCGGACGACGTAATCGCCCCGCGGAATTTCTCCATGCACGACGGCGTTGAGCGGAGTCTTCGGCCACATCGGCCAGAGTCCGTTACTCACGAAGAGTTGCGTGCGGATCCGCTCGGCTTCCCGTTCCCAGTCCGCTTTCGTTTTCGGCGGGATCCAGGGATGATAGGCGTCGTTCAAATTACGTAACTTTCCGAGCCGGGCGTCGGGGCAGGGGGAATCAGCGGAAAAGACGCGAATCGCTTCCGGAGAAGGATCGATCGCGCTGAGTGAGGCGGGCAGAATCAGAGTCAGCGCGAAGAAAAAAGTCGCGGCAGGGAGGCGAATCATTGGGGTATCCTTGTCGAAAACCGGGCGAGGTGACTTGTTCGAAATTTCTCTCAGCGTATGCTGGCGGCATTCGGAACGCAAAACACTTCTTCAGGAATCAGCGCATGCTTCTGGAAGGTCACTTGGTCACGCCCGAGGGAACCCGCCGCGAACGAATTCGCTGGGAAAACGGCACGTTCATCGAACGGGGAGACCTGCCGGGAACACCGGATTTCACGTTCGGCGACGAGTGCCTCGTGTTCGCCGGGATGGGGGACATCCACATCCACGCGCGGGACGACGTGAGCGAATCGCAGATCGAAAAGGAAGATTTTCGGACCGTCTCCGCCGCGGCGATTCATGGAGGCGTCGTGCATGTCGCCGATATGCCCAATAACCCCGTCGCTCCGATCGATGATGCCTCGTACCGGGCAAAGGAATCGCATCTGAAAATGCGGGACGTCCCGATTCAGATCACGCTGTACGCGGGGATCGGGCCGGGGACGAAACCGCTCTCGTTTCACGTTCCCTACAAAGCCTACATGGGGCCGAGCGTCGGCGATCTGTACTTCAAGTCGCTGGCTCAACTCGATGAAACGCTGGCCGCATATCGCGGGTGTCACGTCAGTTTTCATTGCGAAGATCCCGAACTGCTCGACGCCGCCGCGAACGCTCCGACGCACGAACAGCGGCGGCCTCCCGAATGCGAAGTCTCCGCTACGCGGTTCGCGCTGCAGGTGATCGAGAAGTACGAACTGAAAGGAAAGCTCTGTCACTACTCGGTCGGAGAAGGACTCCCGTTGATCCGCGAAGCCAGAGCGAAAGGACTTCCCGTGACTTGCGAAGTGACTCCGCACCATCTGTATTTCGACGTGAGTGATATTACTGACTCCAATCGGGGCTGGATGCAGATGAACCCTCCGCTCCGGCAGACCGCCGACAAACTCGCGATGCTCGAAGCCCTCCGCGATGGCACGCTCGACTATCTCGCGACCGACCACGCTCCGCACACGCGCGAAGAGAACGAACGCGGAATCTCGGGCCAACCGCACCTCGATACGTTCGGAGTCTTCACCACCTGGCTGATGCGGGAACAAAATTTCTCGCCCGAGCGAATCGCCGAAGTCTGCTGTTCGAATCCGGGGGAATTCGTCAATCCGTTCACGTCACCGAAAAAATTCGGACGGCTCGAACCCGGTTACGTCGCGTCGCTGACGGTGTTGAATCTGGAAAAACCGTGTACCGTCCGGCGGGAAGATCTCAAGACCAAATGCGGCTGGTCGCCGTTTGAAGGGGTGACGTTTCCGGGGAGCGTTGAGGCGGTGTTTCTGGAAGGCAAAGCGGTTTGATTGTGCATACAATGCGGTAAGTACAGAGGAACCTCTCTGGCTCATCGAGTACCTAATATGCCTGAAAGCGATTACGAGTTCAGAATCGACGAATGGATAAGCCGGTTCCCATTGGATACGTTCGATCCAGACATTGTTCACAGTCGACACGGACCAGCGGAAATCTGCTACATCGAACAAATCAGATCGAAATGTGAGGGCCTTCAGGCTCAGAATCATTCAGTCCCGACAGATTTATTTGTCCTCGGTCATGGCACACCTCCCAGGCGTGACATGACACAGGTTGGAGGAATCCCTTATCGGCCCTCTGGAATCCCCTGGCCG
>DATKCB010000543.1:0-9438 GCA_035513495.1 Planctomycetaceae bacterium
CGAGCCGCGGGCCAAGCGGATCATCTTTCTCTTTATGAAAGGCGGACCTTCGCAGGTCGATACCTTCGACTACAAACCGCAATTGCAGAAGGACGACGGGAAGCCGCTGCCGTTTGACAAACCTCGCGTGCAGTTTGCACCAACGGGAAATCTGCTCAAGTCTCCGTGGGACTTTTCGCAATACGGAGAGAGCGGTATTCCGGTCAGCGCACTGTTCCCCGAAACAGCCCGGCACGTGGACGATCTGTGCATTCTGAACTCGGTGTATGGGTCGAATCCGGCGCACGGTGGTGCGTGCCTCAAATTGCACACGGGAAGCGATACGTTCGTTCGTCCGAGTATGGGAGCCTGGGTCACTTACGGACTCGGATCCGAAAACCGGAATCTGCCGGGGTTCATCACGATCTGTCCGACGCTGGCTCACGGAGGTGTCAAGAACTGGGGGAGCGCGTTTCTACCGGCTCCTTATCAGGGGACTCCGCTCGGCAATGCGAGTCTGCCGTCCAAAGAGGCCCGCGTGAAGTTCATCGAGAACCCCGACATCTCCCGATCGCTGCAGCGAAAGCAGCTCGATCTGATCAATCGCATGAACGCGTCGCATCTCGCGGAGACCGGGCCGGAAAGTTCCCTCGAAGGCCGGATCAGCGCGTTCGAACTGGCGTTTCGAATGCAGTCCGAGATTCCGCGAATTCAGGATACTTCCGACGAGTCAGAATCGATTCAGAAACTGTACGGACTGGACGATTCGGTCACGGAGGATTTCGGGCGACAGTGTCTGTTGGCCCGGCGTTTTGCTGAAGCGGGTGTGCGGTTCGTACAGGTTTCGCACAGCGACACGAATGTCCAATGGGACCAACACGGCGACCTCAAGAACGGACACGAGAAGAATGCCCGCGAAGTCGATCGGCCCATTGCGGGATTGTTGCAGGACCTGAAGAATCGGGGTCTCTGGGAAGATACGCTCGTCATGTGGGGGGGCGAGTTCGGGCGGACTCCGACCGTCCAGGGAACGAACGGCCGCGACCACAATCCGGAAGGTTTTACGATGTGGCTGGCCGGAGGAGCCGTGAAAACCGGCATCCGCTACGGTGCGACCGACGAGTACGGCTACTACGCGGTCGAAAACAAGATTCACATCCACGATCTGCACGCCACGCTCTTGGCGCTCTTGGGATTGGATCATCTGAAGCTGACGTACAAGTACGGTGGCCGCGACTTCCGCCTGACCGACGTTGCCGGAAACGTCGTGTCGGACATCATGGCTTGAAGGGAGTGCGTTTGATCCAGGTGTTCTCAGGGTGAGCAGCAAGCGCGTTCGGTTCGTCGGCTCTCAGAGGCTGCGTTACGACCGAGACCAGCAGTATCATCGCGACAAGAAATGTTTTCGATATATCGCTACTCCTGAAGTTCGTCGTTGTCAGCATCGGGACGATCCAGCTTTCGGAACAGATGTAAAATGTCTCTTGCTCCGAAAGGAATAATCGCGAGCGCGAGCAGGAAATAGCTGCCGAGACCCACTATCAAAACGGCCTTCCAGAATTGTATCCAGGCTTGCTCGTTCATGACAAAATTCTTTCATCCGGATTTTGATCCGTTGCATCGGGGAACAGCAGTGAGCCCGCTACAAATAACAGGATGCACAGTCCATACACGACCAGGGCGATCGACTCGGCGGAAACGGCTTTCGCTGCATCGGGACCTGCGGTGTTCCTGACGAACGCTGTCAGTCGATCGACGAACAGCCCCGCGATGGCGAATAGCCCTCCGCACATCGCCCAGACTGCGCCGGTACTGGAAGCTCTTTTCCAGTACATGCCGCCGATCAGCGCCGTGGCCGAACCGCTCACATAGACGGTTCCCGTGACTCCCATATAGGTCCACACGCTTTCGGGAAGTTCGTACCAGATGCCCCAGATCAGCAGGAACGCTCCGATGCCGACTACGGTCACTCGGGTGTAGCGGATGCTCTCCTTGTCGGACAGCTTGTCGGCGCCTTTGAGTGGAGCGATGATGTCCTGCGAGACGATCGACGCCCAGGCGAGCAGATAACTGTCGTGCGTCGACATGAACGCCGCCATCAATCCCGCGACGAGCAGACCCAGCAATCCGGTGGGAACGATCTTGCCGATCAACAGCGGCATCGCTTGGGACGAATGGCCGGCGGGGTTTTCGGTTCCGTCGAGGCCGAAATAGTGATTGAGTTCGGGATGATGCCGAACAAATACGAACGCAGTAATTCCCCACAAGGCGGGGATCGCGAAGCGGGCGAAAAACCCCGGCGCACCGAGAAAGAACGTGCGGCGGGTGGTCTGTTCGTCCTGTGTGGTCAACGCACGCGTGACCTCGGGAGCCCAGCAGAGCGCGGCGGCGAACGTGAGGCAAATCATCCAGATGACGTATGTCCAACCGAACGAGTCAGAATGCACGGGGTTGAATGCGGCGACTCCTTTTTCTTCACTCCAGGTGGAGACGATCTTTTCCCAGCCGAGTTCGGGAGATGTAAAGCACATCCAGAGTCCCAAGCCCAGTCCGAGACTCAGGATCACGAACTGGATGTAGTCCGTCACCAGCACGGCGACCATTCCTCCCAGAACGGTGTATGCCAGGACCATCACAATCAGCAGGGTGGTGATGACGTTAACGATCGTCTCTGCCGATTGTCCCGGCTCTCCCATGCCGGTGGCGTAGGCAATGAACGTCGCGCCCATCTTGGGGAACAGTCCCATGTTCAGGACGCCCGCGAGTACGCAGATGATCCCCGCCAAGACGCGGACCCGCCGGTTGAATCGGATTTCGAAAAACTCGGGGATCGTCGTGAGTTTCAGTTCGCGCAGGCGGCTGATGACGAAGCCCGATGCGCCCAAGCCCATCGTTACCACGAGAGCCACCAGCGGAACGAACAAATAGGCGAATCCCTTGTTGAATCCGTCCATCGACGCGTACATCAGCGTGACGAGTCCAAGGCCGGTCCCGATAAAGCTGGCGATGCTCAGCGCCGTTCCGGCCTGTCGTCCGCCGACGAGATAATCGCCGGCGTTGTGGACGTGCCGGTTGACGTACATGCCGATGAGGGCGGTCCCCAGCAGATAAACCACCACGATCACCCAGTCCCAATTTGTGAAATTGGTTTCGAACATTCCGCTCCGATGCAGTATTCTGAAGAATAAATTCGTCGACGATTCAAGATTGAAACAAGGATCCCGAATGACTTCCAGAAGAATCTTCCGAAAGTTTTTTTCAACTCTGCCGAACGAGATCGTGTTGAAACTCGTTTGTGTCGGGCTGATTTTGGATGTTCTCGGAGCAACACCCGCTGTTTCAGCAGCGCGACCCGAGCGGCCCAACATCATCGTGATTATGGGTGACGATCTCGGATATGGAGACATCAGTCCGTACAACGGCTGGATCGAGACTCCCCAGTTGGAACGCATGGCCCGCGAGGGTGTCCGCTTTACTGATTATCATTCGAGCGGAAACGTGTGCAGTCCGACCCGGGCAGGTTTGATGACGGGACGGTATCAGCAGCGGGCGGGAATCCCGGGTGTTGTCGTCGCCGATCCCAAGAGTCCGGTCCACGAAAACGGATTGCAGGACGTCGAATTCACGATTGCGGAAGCGTTCCAAGCGGCGGGCTATCGCACAGGAATCTTCGGGAAATGGCACCTCGGTTACTACCCGAAGTACAATCCGGTCCGGCACGGTTTCGATGTGTTCAAGGGGTACGTCAGCGGGAACATCGATTTCATTTCGCATTACGACCAATCGGGAACTTACGACTGGTGGCACGATGACGAAACGGCTGTGGAGGAAGGTTACGTCACACATCTGATCGACCGGCACGCGTTGAGTTTCATTCGCGAGAATAAGGATCGACCGTTCTTTTTGTATGTACCGCACGAGGCTCCGCATTATCCCTTTCAGCGTCCCGGCGATCCCGGCATGCGGAGCGAGGGGAAGGGCCGCGCAGCCGACTGGGCGATTCAAAAAGGTGTAAAACTCGCCGAGATCCGCGAGCGGTATCGTCTGATGGTCGAAGAGATGGACAAAAACGTGGGCCACGTGCTCGACCTGCTCCGGGAACTCGATTTGCACGAGCAGACGTTCGTGTTTTTCTGTTCGGATAACGGAGCGGCGGGTCAATGGGGCGATAATACTCCGTTGCGTGGTGCCAAGGGTTCGAACTGGGAAGGGGGACATCGCGTGCCTGCGATCGCGTGGTGGCCGGGGACAATTTCCGCCGGCACGACGACCGATCAGCTCGCGATCAGTCTGGATGTGATGCCCACCATGTTGGCTGTGGCGGGGCTTCCATTGCCGACCGAGCGATCGCTCGACGGAATCAATCTGATGCCGGCGCTCACCGAAGGAAAAACGGTTTCGCGAGAACTCGTCTGGAACGGGAAAGCGATCCGGGACGGCGACTGGAAAATGATTGTCGATGGTAGCGGAGAGGCGGAGATCGGATTGTACAACCTCAAAAACGATCTCTCCGAGCAGAAGAATCTCGCGGAGGAACACCCAGAACGAGTCGCCAACATGCAGCAACGACTGAATCGCTGGCAACAAGAGATGGCCGAGACCGCGACGAAGCAACCGTAAATCATCTCACCAATCGGCCAATCTCCCGAACTGTCTGGTGCGACCTTCTGGACACGGTTTGCCCGGGAAAGTATGTTCTGTATCGGTTGTGTTTTTATGCATGTAAATTTGAAAGATTTCGGTCATGGCTCTCAAGATCGTGTTCGATAACTCTGCCGCTGCGAAAGTCTGGGGCGATTTCGATACCGGTCCTCTGACGGAACACCTGCTCGCTTCCCGCAAGCAGGTGTTCGAGGACGTCGAACTATACAACTCCGGCCAGCCGGTCCCGACGGAAAAAAGTCCGCTCGATGCGGGCTTCATCGAATGGCCGCAGAAGCTGCTCGACGAGTACGAAGCGGACCCGGATGGCAGCCTGATCGGGCGGATCAAGGAATCTGCCGAGATGCTGCAGGAAGAAGTCGATCGCGTCGTCTTTCTGGGGATCGGCGGTTCTTATATGGGCGCGCGGGCGATGTTCGAATCGCTCTGCCATCCCTATCATAACGATATGCCGGGCGATTACCGGGATGAAGTTCCCCGCATCAACTTCCAGGGACACAACGTCGATAACGATGCCACGACGGGTCTGCTCGAACTGCTTGAAATTCAGGGGGACGATCCCGAGGAGTTTTCGGATCGCTGGGCGCTCGTTCCGATCAGTAAATCGGGCGGAACGCTCGAAACGGCGGTGGCGTTTCGGCTGTTCCGGGATGCACTGGAAGAATTTTACGGTGAGGATTCCGATCAGAGTCGCGAGTTCGTCATTCCGATCACGGGCGAGCAGGGCAAACTCCGCAATCTGTCGAACGCGGCAGAGTATCCGGTGACGTTTCCAATCCCCGACGGGATCGGGGGACGGTTTTCGGTTTTGACCGCGGTCGGATTGTTCCCCGCTGCCGTGATGGGACTCGACATCCAGAAGCTTCTGCAGGGAGCCGCCGACATGACGCGAACATTCCGGACTGCGCAGCCCGGGGACAATCCCGCGTTCGATTATACGTTGACCTGCAAGGTGTTCGAAGACCATTTCGGCATGCCGATTCGCGTGCTCTCGACTTGGGGCTTGCGGATGGAAGCGTTCGGATTCTGGTACGATCAGTTGCTCTCGGAAAGCCTCGGGAAACGGGAACTCGGTGCGACTCCCATCACGGTCGTGAACTCGCGCGATCTGCACAGCCGGGGACAACAGCATCAGGAAGGGCGGCGGGACAAGCTGATCACGAATCTGATCATCGAAACCCCGGAAACCGATCATCTGGAGATTCCCAAGTCCGAACGGGACGAGGACCAACTGAATCGCTTTGCGGGCAAATCACTGCCCGAGATTCTGTCGGCGGCGATTCGGGGAACGAATCAGGCGTACGCCGACGAAAAGCGTCCGACCTGCGATCTGGTTGTTCCCGAACTCGACGAATATTACCTCGGACAACTTTTCCAGATGTTCATGCTGGCGACGGTGCTGGAGGGGAATCTGATGGGAGTGAATCCTTACGGCCAGCCGGGCGTCGAGGCGTACAAAATGAATATGAATCGGATTCTCGAAGCGAACGGTTGAGGAGGAGGAGGGGAGGGGGAGGAGACGAGAATGACGACGATTACCTGGTTCGGACATTCGGCTTTGAAGATCGAGACGGGCGGATTGACGATTCTCGTCGATCCTTTTTTCACGGGCAATCCTGCGACTGATGTGAGTCCTGACGACGTCGCCGCCGATTTCATCGTGATCACTCACGGACACGGCGATCATGTCGGCGACGCGATTTCCATCGCTCGAAGAACTGGTGCGACCATCATAGCCAACTTTGAAATCATCAACTGGATCGAAGGGCAGGGGATCGACAAAACTCACGCCCAGCACATCGGCGGAGCGTTCGAGCATCCCTTCGGAAACCTCAAGCTGACGATCGCTCATCACGGCAGCGCACTCCCGGACGGATCTTACGGAGGGAATCCGTGCGGACTGCTGTTTACCTTTCCCGAGGGGAAATACTATCACGCGGCTGATACCGGACTGTTTTACGATATGAAACTGATCGGCGACGAAGGGATCGAACTGGCGACGCTGCCAATCGGCGACAATTTTACGATGGGACCCGACGACGCGTTGCGAGCCGTCAAATTAATCGCACCCAAAAAAGTCGTTCCGGTACATTACAATACGTGGCCGCTCATCGCGCAGGATGCCGACGCCTGGGCGAAGCGCGTTGTTGCGGAGACCTCGACCGTTCCGCATGTGCTGAAGCCCGGCGGGCAGATCGAGTTGTAGCTTCCCGGTTACGGGTACTCGGGAAACAGACCGGGTGGGCGACTTCGAGCTTTGCCGGGCGGTTCGGTCAGCGGTTCGAGTTTCATCTGTTCGGCCGGATATGGCCGCAGCAGCGGTTGCAGACTTTCCACCTCCGTCACCTCAGTGTCCAGCCAGACGTCCCAGAGAGTCTGCGGCAGGATCACCGGCATCCGTTCGTGAATCGGTTCGAGCAGTTCGTTGGCTTGAGTCGTGATGATTGTGGCCGATGGGACTTTTTCTTTGGTTTCGGGATCGGTCCAGTTCTCCCAGAGACCCGCCATTGCGAACGGCTGGTTGTCTTTCATGCCGATCTCGCAGGGTTGTTTGGTCGACTTGTCGATCTTCTGCCATTCGTAAAATCCGCTCGCCGGGATCAGGCAGCGCCGTTTTCGAAACGCATTTTTGAACGAGTTTTTTTCGGCCAGGGTTTCGGAGCGGGCGTTGATCAGTTTCGCTGCGAACGATCGATCCTTCGACCACGAAGGAATCAGCCCCCAGAACAACTTCTCAGCATATCGCCCCTCTTTGTCGCGTCTGATCGCGACGATGTACTGGGTGGGACAGACATTGTCATTCGGAACGTATTCGATGGGGCGGATGAGATCGAAAAACGACTGCAAGACCTGCGGCGGCAATCGCAGTGTGAATCGTCCGCACATCGGTCAAAACTCCAGTTCCTCAGAGAACAGACTGATTTCAGGCATGGCTGAAGATCGCGTGTCGGGCACAGGCTGATTGTCTGGACCGCGAAATGTAAACACGGCCGAGAATTTCGGTTGATCGGAAAAATTTCGAGTGGCCGAATGAAACAAGCGGCAGTGAAACAGGAGCACGTCTCCCGGCGAGAGTTCGACGTACTCGGATTTCGAAATGAGCTGTTGGTTTTCGGGGAGGTCGATTCTCAAGAACAGTTCGTCATCGAATCGTTCCCGGGAATATGCGAGGGAGTGACTTCCCGGGATCACTTTCAGGCATCCGTTTTCGGAATGTTCCGCACCGAGCGCGAGCCAGAGGGTCACGAGGTCCGGCCGTTCGAATCGCCAGTAGCGGATGTCCTGATGCCAGCCGGTATCCGAACTGAACCGGGGTTGCTTGGTCATGATGCAGTTGTGATGTGCAGTCGGCATCACGACCGGGGTACCGAGCAGTTGTGCCAGTCGGTTCCGGACGGGCGGTCTGCGCAGAAACTCCAGAAAAACCGGGTCGCGCTCGTGCGCGGCTTTGAGACGCCGTGCGGTCTTACCCCCCTCGGATTCGAAGGAGTCGGGCGCTCCCGGATACTGCAGTTCGGCTTCGAACTCGATCGGCTCGACGAGATTTCGGAGATCCTGGCGCGTCCGGTCGAGCATTTGTTGACGGGTCTGTTCGTCGAGCAGTCTGCGGACGATGAGATAGCCGTTCTCCTCGAAAAACCTGACCTCGTCGTTGGTCAGACGATCGGGGAGGGCTTGAACGCCTTGAGGCATGGGATTCTCGCACAAGAATGGTTTTTGGAAGCGGACAGCGTCCGTTTATCGTCCTCATTTATTGTGCAGTTGGCAAGTGATGTGTTGCCACCCGCGTTACGCGCCAGATTGGGTTGATTCGTGTCGCTTCTCGTGAGACACGAAAAAACCGCAAAAGTTTCTCGAAATCCTCGCTCTCGCTGGCTTGACCTCCCGGAGACGCCTCAGAACAATCGAACTCGATGCGACGGAGCAGTGTCCGACCGCCGGTTCAGGTTAAAGTTTGCCACGAAAGTCACGTTCAATGGATATCTCCCGGATTGTTCAGAAAATCAAACCCTCCGCCACGATTGCCGCAGCGGCCAAGGCGAAGGAGTTGAAGAGCAAGGGGGTTGACGTCCTGGAATTCACGCTGGGAGAGCCGGACTTTACGACGCCCGCCCACATCTGCGACGCCGCAAAGGCTGCGATGGATGCCGGTAAGACGCATTACACTCCGTCGGCGGGGCTGCTCGACGTCCGGCAGGCGATTTCCAACGCCTATCGGCGCGATCACGGACTCACCTACGACCCACAGGACATCGTGGTTTCCAACGGAGCCAAACACTCGATCCACAACGCCCTGATGGCACTGTGCAATCCCGGTGACGAGGTGATCATCCCCGCTCCGTACTGGGTCAGTTACAGCGATCTGGTCGAATTGACTGGCGCGACGCCGGTGATTCTTTCCACTCGGGAAGAGGACAATTTCTGCCTTCAGCCCGAGGCTTTCGAAGCCGCGATCAATGCTAAGACCAGGCTGGTCATGCTCAACTCTCCGTGCAATCCGACCGGGTCGGTCTATCCCGTCGAACTGCTGGAAACTCTCTGCCGCATCGCGACGGACAAGGGTGTGCATATTCTGTCCGATGAAATCTACGAGAAGCTGATGTACGAAGGTGCGGAATTCCGTTCGGCGGCGACTTTCGGGGACGACATTCGCCAGAACACGATCATCGTGAACGGAGTCAGTAAGGCGTATGCGATGACGGGCTGGCGAATCGGCTGGACGCTTTCTCCGACAAACGTCGCGAAAGCGATGGACAAACTGCAAAGCCAGGAAACCTCCTGTCCGTCGAGCATCAG
>DATKCB010000544.1:0-5126 GCA_035513495.1 Planctomycetaceae bacterium
CGCAGGGTGGCCCGGCCGGTTCGTTCAGAACTGGCCGGGTTGCTTTAGTAACAAGATGACTCACCATCCGCTCCCGAAATCGGCTTGACTCTCGCTTCCAGGCCAGCGTCCGCATCATACCACCCAGCGCAACGCCGTCCAAGCACGTTTCTCCTGTGCAGCTCGCAACTTCCGCAGATCCTTCCCCGCTGTTGCGCAACATACCCGCCTCTTGTAGAAGAATGACGAATGTCAGAATCCGAATGACAAAGCAGAAGGTTCAAGGTCGAATGTTCAAGGTTCAAAGGGAAGGAGTTCCAAACCGAATCCTGAAAACTCTGCGTCACAGCGCCTCCGCGCGCGAAGACTTTCCACAACCTCGACGTAGCGCAACACGGAACCATGAAACAAGCAACGATTCGAAAATATTTCGCGAATATTCGACCAACCACAAGATGTTGTGGTCCGGGAATCTTCAAACCACAAGATGTGCCAACTTGACAACTTGACAACTTGACATCCTCCAAAAAGCTCAAGTTCGAAACTTATTGGACTTACGTCAAAAAAACGACCCGAGGGGTGAAACAAGCGACGAAGGAATGTCAAATGTCAAAAACTCAATGTCAATGTCAAAGGAAAAGGTTCAAGGTCGAATGTTCAAGGTTCAAAGTGGAGCCATCAGAGGCTACTTCCTAAATCCTAATTCCTACATCCTCGCGGCCCCGCCGCGCAACATCGCAATATGAAACAAACCAGCTTCCGGAATTTTTTCCGAAGTCGTCTGAAATCGTCCGATATCGATCAAATCTCTCGGGTTTTTCCGAAGTTATGAACTTGTGAACTTGTGGTCTTTCAAAATCCACAAGTTCGAAACTTTCAGGAGTTACGTCAAACAAGTGAGCCGAATTGTGAAACAACACAGGAGACGAGGATGTCGATTTTTCCCCGCAGACAAGGAGGTCTACCCTACGATCGCGCAACAGGATTGGCACCGTAAGATGGACGTCCTCGTCCGTCGAGAAGAGACCCTGCATCATCCAAGTCGCCCCCGAAACCCGACACCTTCTGAGGAACTTCCCGTAAGCTTCATCAGCCGTTTGGGCGCTAGCCCCGGTTCTAGAGCGGTCACCGGACACTCGCGCGTGGCGGCTGATAAGACAAGACATTAGTTCCTTTCCTCCACCTGTTCGGCTACCGAACTAGGGAAGCTGAAAACTCACACCATTTGTTCTTAATCCCAGAACCAGTATGCTGTCACACCACGAAATCCCGTCTCCCATTGAATGATCCGAGCGATGCCTCCACTTCCCAAACCGATGACCGTGCCCCGTTTCCGTGCTGCCAAGTCGAAAGACCAGAAGCTGGCGATGGTGACGGCGTACGATTACCTGTGGGCGGCCCTGTTCGATTCGGCGGGGGTCGATTCGATCCTGGTCGGCGATTCGCTGGGGACGGTCGTGCAGGGGCGTTCGACGACGTTGCCCGTCACACTGGACCAGTTGATCTATCATGCCGAAATGGTCGTTCGCGGAGCCACCAACAGTCTCGTGCTGGTCGATCTCCCGTTCATGTCGTACCAGGTCAGTACCGAACAGGCCCTGATTTCGGCGGGACGGATTATCAAGGAGACCGGAGCGGCGGCGGTCAAGCTGGAGGGAGGAGTCAATCAGGCCAAAACAATCGCGGCGCTCGCGGCGGCCGATCTGCCGGTGATGGCGCACGTAGGGATGAAACCGCAATCGATTCACCAGATGGGAGGGATGGGACGCATCCAGCGCGACGAAGCCCGGATTCTCGAAGACGCCAAAGCGGCCGAAGAATCGGGAGCCTTCGCGATCGTCCTCGAACTGATCCCCGCCGCGGTTGCCGCGAAAGTGACTCAGGCGGTCTCCATTCCGACGATCGGAATCGGTGCGGGTCCCCATTGTGACGGACAGGTGCTGGTGGGACAGGATCTGCTCGGATTGACCGAAGGATTTCATCCCCGCTTTCTGAAACGGTTCGCGGAACTGGGACAGTCGGCGCGAGCAGCAACCGAACGATATGTGAAAGAGGTTCACGAAGGGACGTTCCCCGCGCAGGAACATTCTCACGAATAGCCGAGGGGCGTTCGCGAGAGGTCAAGACCACCACTCGGGCGCGCTCAAGAGTTCAGAGACGTTCAATTCCAGATCAGGGAGGATCGGAGAATGGAACACGTTCGTTCTGCTCGATTTCACGGCTCCGTCGCGAGCAGTCAGTTCGCGGCCGGACTTGTCGGTTCCTCCGAGAATCCAGACCGTCTGCACTCCCCGTTCGAAATAATACGTCAGCTTCTCGTTCAGTTTTCGCTCGCGATCGCGGGTCGAGATGACTTCGATGACCAGTGCCGGGCAGCGCTCGGTCAGGAATTCGTCGGAAAGTTCGAACGGCCCCGCATCGGGGAAAAACGAGATCGCGGGGACGAGAACCGAATCGGGGTTCCGGCCGGCGAGGATCCCCAGTTCGAAGCAGCACGCACCCCGCCAATCGGAGTGATGCCGGAAGTGGGCCAGTTGCTTCGAAAGATTCAAAACGTAATTACCGTGAATTTCTTCGGGAGGCGCGTACTGGATGACGGTCCCCTCGATCAGTTCGCACCAACGGCCTCCCTCGGGAAACTCGAACCGTTGCGACTCGAATTCTTCGGCTGTCAGCAAAGTCACAGGCTTGGGTTCCCGGATTCAATCGGTATATTTTTTGAGTTTGCTGTAAAACGTGCTGCGCGGCAGATCGAGCAGGCGGGCGGCTTCGGCCTTGTTTCCGCCGGCACGCCGGAGCGCATCGAGCAGCAGCTCCCGTTCGTCGGATTCGACCAGCGTCTCGACACTCGAACGACTGCCGGTGGGGAACTCGTACGAGGAAACCGACGAATCCCGAGCGGTCTCACGCTGGCGCTGACTGCGATTCATCGAGTCTGTAAATCGTGCCGGAATTTTCGGATCGAGCAGTTCCGCGGGGAGGTCGTCCAGCCCGATCATCTCCGAATCGGTCAGCACGGCAGCGCGTTCGAGCACGTTTTCCAGTTGCCTGACGTTCCCCGGCCAGTGATACTCTTCGAGCCGTCGCAGGACTTCGTCGGTCATCCGCAAATGCGATTTCCCGAGCTGTCTGGATTTGCGATTGAGAAAATGAATCGCCAGTTCGAGGATGTCTTCCGGCCGCTCCCGAAGCGCGGGAAGCGTCAGGCTGATCACGTTCAATCGATAGTACAGATCTTCCCGAAACTTTCCATCCTCGATCAGCCGTTCGAGATTCTGATGCGTGGCCGTGATCAGGCGGACGTCGACGTGAACCGGCTCGGTGCTCCCCACCGGCTCGAAACTTCTCGTCTGCAGGACGCGGAGCAGCTTGACCTGCGTATCGAGCGAGATGTCCCCGATTTCATCCAGAAAAATCGTCCCTCCAGCGGCGGCCTGAAACCGGCCGATTTTGTCGGTATGAGCCCCCGTGAAAGCGCCTTTCACATGTCCGAACAGTTCGCTTTCCAGCAGATTCGACGAAAGCGCCGCGCAGTGTACGATGACCAGCGGATGGCCGCGCCGGGGACTGTTTTCGTGGAGGATTTCTGCCAGCAGTTCTTTCCCTGTTCCGCTTTCTCCGCGAATCAGGACCGACGATTCGCTGTGGGAAATTTTGCTGACCATCGCGAGAATCTGGCTGATGGCCTCGCTGTTTCCCTTCAGCTTGCCTCGTTCCAGCTCGGTCGCACGATTCTGCGCTGGCGGGGCGGGGAGCAGTCTTCCCGAGTCGATTCCGTTCAATTCCGCCTGCAGCAAGGAGATCTGCCGGCCCTGATCGGTGATGCGATCCATCTTCAATCGCACCTCCTCATTGAGGTGGACCATTTCTTCCTGCGCTCGCAAATTATGCAGAGCGACGATCGTGATCTGTCCCAGAGCCTGCAGAAACGCGAAGTCTTCGGCGGAGTATGCCGCACCGTTCCGTTTTTCACCGAGCACCAGCAATCCGTAAACTCCGTTATCCATTTCGAGGATCTGAATGATTTGCGCTTCGAAGCGGTGCAACAGTTGTTGCGTCTCCCCCATTTTTTCCCGAGAATCCGCCGGAACGCGTTGCAGGATCCCCGCTTCCCGCAGTTCTTTCAAAAATCCGGCCGTGGTTTCGAATCGATCGGGAACCGAAAAGACATCTTCCGCGGCGATCAGCGAAAAGACGGGACGCGATTCACCATGCCGCTCGTACAAAGCCACTTTGTCGATCTGCAGGGCGTCCCGGCAAATACCGAACACCATCTCGGTCAGAGAGTTCAGATCGGCAAACTGGCTGACGGCGCGGTTCATCCGCTGCATGGCTTTGTCGAGCTGATATTTTTCCCGGTAGAACTTTTGATCGATCGCTCGCTGAACTCGATCCCGAAGCCAGACCAGCAGCAGGACCACGATGACCAGCAGAGCGATCATCGAGACATGCTGAAACGAAGACAACGAGATTTTGACGCGCAACGCGAGAATGATCGAGAACGCAATCATCAAGGCGAAGCAGGAAGTGGTTCCGATCGAGGAAATGTAATAAATCGAACCCCGCGGGACATCCTTTCCAGCCAGCATCAGGTTGTAGCGCACGATTCCCACGACGAACGCGAGTTGAAACACCAGGCTTGCCAGGAACATCGGAATTCGGGCGGACCCCATCACAAATCCGACGCGATCGTAATGGGCCAGATAAATCGAGTAGACAATCGGGATCGTCGCGAGCGCGCCGGCAGCGAGCATCGTGGCCAGTTGCATCCGCTCCATGCGATCCCCGGCCTGCTTGAGGCTGAACGCCAGAGTGCCGATCGCTCCCAGATAAAACAGCCCGGAGATAATCAAATAAACCCAGATCCCGTTAACGAGATATTCCAAAATCTGGCGAAGATGAAGTATCTGCTCGCTGGAGGGATTGTCGAGGTCCAGTTGAGAGTTCTGGACCTGCAGGTACCAGAACAGGGACCCTAAAGTGATCCATGCGAGCAGAGGAATCGAGTACAGCGCGCTCAGCACGAATTTGCGCGATCGCAGGATCAGTTGTTTCGGGCGAGGGTAGATCAGAAAAAAGTGGAATATCACCATCGGCAACAGCAGAGCCGTGCAAATGAAAGGCAGATTGAGCCACAAGCTTCCGCC
>DATKCB010000545.1:0-4558 GCA_035513495.1 Planctomycetaceae bacterium
GAACCCACTAAGCACCAGTACGATTTCGATGCGGCCGCGTGCCTTAACTTCCTCCGCGCGTACGGCCTCGTCGACCACGTGAAGCTCAACATCGAGACCAACCACGCCACGCTGGCCGGCCACTCGATGATGCACGAACTCGAATACGCCCGCATTCAGGGCACGCTCGGATCGATCGACGCCAACACCGGCGATCTGCTCCTCGGCTGGGACACCGACCAGTTCCCGACCGACATCTATCTCACGACCCAGTGCATGCTGGTGATCCTCAAGCAAGGTGGCCTCGCCCCCGGAGGAATCAACTTCGACGCCAAGGTCCGTCGCGAGAGCATCGATCCGGTCGATCTGTTCCACGCCCACATCGGGGGAATGGACGCCTTCGCCCGCGGAACGAAAATCGCCGCCGCGATCCGGGCCGACGGAGTTCTCGACCAGTTCGTCACAGAACGCTACAGCAGCTACGACAGCGGCATCGGCGAGCAGATCGAAGAAGGAACCGCCACGTTCGAAGATCTCGAAACCTACATGCTCGAAAAAGGGGACGCCGCCCCGAACAGTTCGGGACGCCAGGAGATGCTGGAGAACATCATCAACGATTACCTGTGAGGAGTGGGAAAAGTTGAAGAGTGGGAAAAGTGCGAAAAGTGGAATTAGTAGACCGTTGAAAAAGGGGACTGGCTCCGAGCAGGAAACGATCATCCTCACATAATTCGTGTGGTCGCGAGGTGCCTGTCCCCTTTTTCAACACGCTGTATATCTCAGGCTCAGTCTGGGCTTGTCTGACCTCAATTGATTCGGAGAAAAACAAGATGCTGCATACAAAAATGCTATCAATGTTCTGTCTGTTGGGATTGTTCGTCATGTTATCCGGTTGCGATACCGCTCCGCAGACTTCCAGCGAGATCATTCAGGCCGACCCGCTGCTCTCCGCTCTGTCCAAAGTGGGGCAACTGTATCACAACTACCACGACGTTCACGGTCAGGGTCCCGCGAATTGGGACGAACTCAAAACGATGGCCGGCGACAAACAGGAAATGCTCGACGCCATCCAGTACGTCCGGGACAAAGGCTACGATCTCAAATGGGGCGTGAAGTTCAGTTCACTGACCGAGGGATTGTCGAGCACGGTCATGGGTCAGTCTTCGCAGGAAAGCGCCAAGGTGTTCTTCGACGGAGCGGTCAGCAAGTAAAGCTTCGCGGTCCACTTTCGGAGCGAATCACGCCACCGAGCATTGAGCAGAAGAGACCGCGCGAGCGAGAAGACCTCGCTCGCGCTAAACCTGTCCGCAGCATTTCTTAAACTTCTTCCCGCTCCCGCACGGACAGGGATCGTTGCGGCCCACCTTCGGTGTGGTGTTGCGGATCGTTGTCGCGGGAAAAGGTCTCAACTCGTCCTCGAATTCACGATCCCGGAATTCACTTTCCGCAAGAGCGTGGGATTGCGGAGAGGGAAGCCGGATCTCGGATTTTTCAGAGAACGAAGCCCAGTGTTTTAGCGTCTCGATCGTGTCCAAGGATTCCGCCGAGCGGCAACGTGCGAGCGCCTTTTCGAAGCGTTCCAGACCGTCGCTTACGCTGTGCTCGACATCCTCCAGACTCACAAAAAACGGATCGATCAGATCGAGCCGGAACGCTTCGCGAATGTCATCCAGCGCTTCGTGCGGAGCATATTCGAGCAGTTCCGAGACCAGCGCCGAAGCCATCTCATAATCCTCGTTCGCGATGGCGGTTCGAAGATGCCCTCGCAGACGCTCGATGGCCTCTTCCCGCGTCAGAATTCCGTCGCGGACGAGCATCAGATAAGTTTGCGCGGCTTCCCAGCGGACGTACTCATTGATCTCGTCGTCAGCCAGGAGAGTTTCAATCGTCGCCAGCGGATCGGGGGAAAGAGTGGCAATGACGAGGTTGAGATATGAGGTAATCGCGTCCCCGAACAAGTCGTCCGCACCGTCAGCCGGTAACTTGATCGCCTTGAGGATCGCGGGAAACGCTTCCCTGGCTCCGAATTCCGTCAACAGAAACAGAGCGAAAAAGTGCGCGTTCCCTGGAACTTCATTTCCCGCAGCGATATTGGCGGTCGCCTCCTCGATCGTTTGAATCAGACGCGGAATGATCCGCTCCCGATTCTCCCGGGCCGCAAGAATCGCCTTTTTCGGAAGCTTTCCAAATCCCTCGTCCAGCGCGCGAATGATCTCATCCAGATCGTCTGCGGGGCTAGTTTCTGCAATTTCGAGCGATTTCGTTTCCTGACTCACAACGTGAACTCCTTTTCTTGACCGAGGCGCGCCACTTCACACGCACGATTATGCACGGAACGAAACGATTTTTCTACTCCATTTTCAAGCACGTGGAGAATCTGGATACCCCCAACCAAGGTCGGCGTGTGGCTGGGGTCAGACTGCGACGGACGGTGTTGAAGATACGTGAAGCATCAATCGCAGTCTGCCCCCAGTCGGTGAGAGCACCTCTGTTCAACGACTGGGGGCGATCCGTCGGCAGAACTGCTCGTGTCAATGTTGCGCAGGGTGGCCCGGCCAGTTCGTTCAGAACTGGCCGGGTTGCTTTCAGCAACAAGATGACTCACCATCCGCTCCCGAATCCGCTCCCGAATCCGCCCAGACTCTCGCTTCCAGACTCTCGCTTCCAGACTCTCGCTTCCAGACTCTCGCTTCCAGACTGACGTCCGTATCGTATCACCCTGCGCAACACCGTCCAAGCACGTTTCTCTTCGCTGGCTCGCAACTTCCGCCAATCCTCCTCCGCCGTTGCGCAACAAAGTCACCTTTGGTAGAGGACGCATACGAAAGCGGAACGCGGACGGGGAATGTCAAATGTCAAAGGAAAACTTAAATCGAAAATTCGAAACGCTCAGAGACTACTTCCTACATCCTCGCGGTTCCGTCGCGCAACAGCGAATAACGAAACACACAGAAATCCGAAATATTCCCCGAACTACTTTAAAACCGATCGTATCTCCCGGGTTTCGTCCAAAGATCTCAAAGATGCAAAGATGAGATCTTCCACATTTCTCACCTTTGATAAACCCCGGGAGATTTTGATCTCAAGAGACCCGCACGATGAAACAGGCAGGAGGAGGGAGAGATGAGAATTTCCGGCGGACAAGGATGTCCACCCTACGGTCCGCGCAACAGAATCAAACCGTACGACGGTCTTCCAGCCCGTCGAGCGAAATCCCTGCGTCAGCGAAATTCCAACGACGGGGTTCAAGGAGGAATGTTCAAGGTTCAAACGGAATCCATCAGAGGCTACTTCCTATTTCCTACGTCCTCACAACACCTTTAACTTTCAACCTTCAACCGTTAACCCCCGTCGAGGTGTATCATTTTGACAACATCCAACCCCTCGAGAATTGTGAAACAAGCTTTGCGATGCAAAGTGTCATCAATTTGAGGGCGCGCGGTCTTCACAATCGGCATTTTTCGACCGTTTTCCCCGAGGTTTACCGAACTTGACAAGTTGACAACTTGACAACTTCAAAATTGGTCAACTTCGCAAAGTAGTGAAACAAAAACGGCCCTGTTCTTTGATAATCTGTATCAATTTGACAACACCCTCCCCGACGCAGGAGCCGGGAGGTTTGTCACGAGCGCGCAACATCCCGCAACCGGTCCGCGCGAAAAGTCGGAAGAATTTTAAAAATCCGCCGTCATCCTCTGCGTCCCTGCGACTCTGCGCGACGATTCATCAAGCCTTCCGTGAGTCAGGAACTGTCTTACTGCGTCGGATTTTCGTACCAGATCACTCCCAGATTGTCCCGTTCCTCGCAAGTCAGGACGTCGAGATCTCCGTCGGCGTCGAGGTCGATCAACTGGATCAAGTCGAATTTGACTCCTTCCGGCCCGCTGATTTCGTTCCTTTGCCACACGACTCCATTCGCGCTGTCGGTCTGTTTCAACCAGACGACTCCCGACTTGTTTCCGGTTGCTCCTTCGCACGAGTAGACCAAGTCGAGTCGGCCGTCGAGATCGACGTCGCACCAGCGGACACCCTTGAAATTGCCGGTGTTCTCGGCGAGCGGGATCGTGCCCGCCAGCTCGAGGTACGGAGTCGTCCCCCCGTCCGGAGCCGTCGATGCGGGACGGGCGAATCCGAGGACTTCTTCGTTGCGTGTGGCAACGATCGTTTCCCAGCCGGGGGGCGGCTGGGGGTGATGATCGAGAAACATCACTTCGTGATCCGCTCCGCCGAGCCGTTGGATGTTCCACTTTTCATTCTGCTGGACTGCGGGAAACCCGGGATGCTCGAACAGGTACAATCCCCGATTCGGCCCCTTGCGGTCGGTGACCAGAAAAGACGTGCTGACCGGATCGCCGCTGGAAGTTTCGGCTTGCCCGTCGCCCGGTCCGTTGAGCGGCACGAGCGACATGATCCAGCCCGCTTTATAAAGCTCGTGCCACTTCCACGCGGCGAGCTCGCGCGGGTTTTCGCGCGGCGACTCGAGCCAGCCGACGACGGCGTTCGGTTCTTTCGAACCGAGGACGAGATCGATTCCGTTTCGTCCGTCAATTTGCAACGGCAGGCAGTACATCCAGCGGGT
>DATKCB010000546.1:0-4888 GCA_035513495.1 Planctomycetaceae bacterium
TCGATCGATCACGCAGTCCTCGAACGGGCCGCCACCGAGGAAGGAGGACGAAATGCCTTCGTCATCGAAGCCCCCTTCGAATGGGACGATCTCGGATCGTGGCTCTCGCTCGCTCGCCGGATCGAACCCGACGATCGCGGAAATACCGTCCGGGGCCCCCACTCGGGACTCGAGACCAAAAACTGCATCATCAGTTCCAGCGAAGACCATCTGATCGCAACGATCGGTCTGGAGGATCTCGTGATTGTCCATACCCCCGACGCCACCCTCGTCGCCAGACGCGACGACGAGCAGGCGATCCGGCAATTGATCGAGCAACTCAAGGCTCACGGCTATGACAAACACCTCTGAACCGAGCGCGGAAGATTTCCCGTCCGAGGGTGCGCTCCTGGCCATCGACTATGGAACGAAACGCCTCGGTTTTGCCGTGTGCGACAGGGATCAACGCATCGCGTTTCCCGTCGAAAATTATCAGCGCGGCAACGACCAGCAGGATCTCCAGATCGTCCGGAGGCTGATCGAAGAGTATCGCATCCTGGGATTAATCGTCGGCCTGCCGGTCCATATGAGTGGAGACGAGGGAGAAAAGGCCCAGTCGGCGCGCGCGTTTGGCGAATGGGCGGCTGAGGCGACAGACCTCCCGATTCGATTCTGGGATGAACGTTTTTCCTCGCAACAGGCCGACGAAATGCTCGATGCGGGTGAATTCAGCAAGCACCAGCGCCGAGGCCGCCGCGACATGCTGTCCGCCCACGCGATTCTGCAAAACTATCTCGATTCTCCCGATCGGACGGCCGCACCCCGCGATCTCCGCGAACAGTGATTCTCTCGCGTCTCTCGCCGCCGTCTTGAGGTTCGCTCAGACTCATTGCATAATATCCTGTAGAAAGTTCGTCCCCGTAGCTCAATGGATAGAGCGTTGCCCTCCGGAGGCAAAGGTTAGAGGTTCGACCCCTCTCGGGGATATTTGAGGAGACAATCCCGGCGGATCTCCCCCAGGCGAGATGAGGAACAATCATGAAACTTGCGATTCTCTCGTGCAGTCAAAACTGCTACAGCACGCGACGATTATGTCAGGCTGCGCAAGAGCGCGGGCACAGCGTTAAAGTTCTGAATACGCTCAAATTTTCGATCGATCTGCAAGAGGGTCAGCCCGATCTCTATTACCACTCGAAGCAACTTTCCCAATACGACGCCGTGCTCCCCCGCATCGGAGCCTCGATTACCTACTTCGGCACAGCCGTCGTTCGACAGTTCGAGCAGATGGATGTCTTCTGCGCGAATACGTCGGCGGGGATTTCCAATTCCCGGGACAAGCTTCGCAGCCTGCAAATCCTCAGCCGCCATCAGATCGGCATTCCCCGCACGACGTTCGTACGAGACAAGAAAGATGTCCTCCCCGCCATCGAGCGCGTCGGCGGAGCGCCGGTGATCATCAAGCTGCTGGAAGGAACGCAGGGAATCGGCGTGCTGCTGGCGGAATCGGTCAAATCGGCCGAAGCGATGATTGAGCTGCTGCAAAGCCAGAAGCAGAACGTCCTGATTCAGAAGTTTGTTTCCGAAAGCAAAGGCCGCGACATTCGTGCGTTCGTGGTCGGAGATCGCGTGGTCGCCGCCATGCGCCGAGTCGCCCAGGGACAGGAATACCGCAGCAACGTTCATCGCGGCGGACTCACCGAACCGATTACGCTCGATGAAAAATATGAACAAACGGCAGTCCGGGCAGCTCAAATCATGGGGCTGCGGATCGCCGGCGTCGACATGCTGGAGGGGAAGGAAGGACCGCAGATCATGGAACTCAATTCCTCGCCCGGACTGGAGGGGATCGAGCATTGCACGCAGCTCGATATCGCCGGCGCCGCGATCGACTACATGTCCGCGCAGGTCGACTTTCCCGAGATCGATCTGCGTCAGCGCCTGACGGTCAGTCGCGGATACGGAGTGACCGAAATCCACGTCCCCGAAGGCTCCGAATACGTCGGCCAGACGATCGGCGATTCGGGGCTGCGCGAGAAAGACATCAACGTCCTCACTCTGTATCGAAACACTACCGTCATACCGAATCCCCGCGCGAGCAGAGTGCTCGAAGCGGGGGACCGCTTGCTCTGTTTCGGGAAAATGGAATTGATGCGAGATCTGGTTCCTGCCCGAATCCGGCGAGAACGGCGCCCGACCGTGCGAGAGTTGCCGGAATCCTCGTTCGACCACAAGCCGCAACCCGCGCTCCAGGAACTTGCAGCCAACTACCTACCGCCGGCAGAAGAATGAGACTCCCGTGACCAAGCCGCTGATCCGCAAACCCCCTCATCTCTGGAACGGGGAAGAAATCCCGGCTGGCGAGTCGCGCAACGTGAAACTGGCTGTGACCGAAAGTTACAGCAGCATGACCGTCAGAATTCCCATCCACATTCGACGCGCGAAGGAGGACGGACCTGTCGTCTTCGTCACCGCCGCCCTGCACGGTGACGAAATCAACGGAACCGGTTCGATTCGTCAGCTCATGCAGGACGAAGAGTTTCAGTTAATCCGGGGAACCGTGATTCTGATCCCGGTGCTGAATCTGCTCGCCTTCGACCGCCACTCCCGCTACTTGCCCGACCGCCGGGATTTGAACCGGTCGTTCCCTGGCTCGGAAACCGGAAGCCTCGCGAGCCGCATGGCCCGCACCATTTTTGATGAAATTGTCTCCCGTTCGGACTACGGAATCGATCTGCATACCGCAGCCGTCCGCCGGACGAATTATCCGAATGTGCGCGGCGATCTCAACAACCCCTCCGTGCGGCAACTGGCGCAGGCATTCGGCTGCGAAGTCATTATCGACGGAAGAGGACCGCGCGGAGCGTTTCGGAGGGAAGCCTGCCGGGAGGGCTGCCCGACCATCATCATGGAAGGAGGCGAGGTCTGGAAAGTCGAACCAGGCATCGTCGAAACATCCGTTCGCGGAATCAAAAACGTACTCCGCAGCCTGGAGATGCTCGCAGGCAAACCCCTCCCCCCCTCCTATCAGGTGACGATCGCGCAGACGAAATGGGTCCGGGCGGAACGAGGCGGCTTTCTGAAATTTCACGTCAGCCCCGGGGATATCGTCGAAGCGGGACAGCCGCTGGCCACCAATACCAATCTGCTGGGCCGCGAGCACAGTGTGTTGTACGCGCCGTTTCAATCAGTCGTGATCGGAATGACCACCCTCCCCGCCACCAGTCCCGGTGAACCGGTCTGCAATCTCGGCAGAATTCCCCCCGAAATAGAACCGGCCAAGCTGCTCCGCATGCGCTCCCGCAGCGCCGGACTGGAAGAACGGCTCGTCGAACATCTTTCCACCAACGTTTTGCTCGAACAAAGGCCGCCCGACGCCGAGTCCTACTCAGTCGACTGACGATTCGTTCGAATCTCGCGAAACGATCGTTCCCCTCGGGGGTTAAAACACCCTCCCCTCTGCTGCGAGGAAGTCCTCGCTGGCGGGGTCGATTGACTGAAGACCCTCAAAAAACATGTCCCGCGACCGCCGGGCATGATATGATGATCGGGGTCAGGGATCCTCTTCTTCTCAAGGAATCGCTCATGTCCCGTCTCGCGCCGCTCTGGACCGTCTTACTGCTGTTCATTCTTCCTGGAAACGTATCAGCAGAGGATCCCGTCTTTTCCGGACCGCAAGTCGGAGAATCCCTTCCCTCGTTTAAGGCCAAAGGCGTGTTCGGGGACATCGCCGGCAAGGAGTTCGATTTCATCGAACAAACGAAGGGGAAATCGGTTGCGCTGATCTTCGTCCATGCCCGCACCCGGCCTGCGTTCGGCTTGATCAACACGATCATGAAATACGCCGCCGGAAAGAAGAAAGACGGACTCGAAAGCGGAGTCATCTTTCTGACCGACGACCCGACCGAAACGGAGAAATGGATGAACGTCGTCGAACAGAACTTTCCCAAAGGGGTCGTCTACGGCATCTCGGCCGACGGACCCGAAGGTCCCGGTGCCTACGGACTCAATCGCAACGTGACCCTCACGGTTCTGATTGGCAAGGCAGGCAAAGTCACCGCCAACTTCGCGCTGGTCCAGCCCAGCCTTCCGCAAGACGGCCCCAAAATCCTCAAGGCGATCGTCGACATGACCGGCGGAGGCGAAGTCCCGTCGATCGAATCTCTCGCCGGTCCGGGATACCAGGACCGTCAGCGGATGGAACGAAATCCTGCCGCCGGACGCCAGAACGATGAGAAACTCGTGTCGCTCTTGCGGGCCGTCATCAACAAAGAAGCCTCGGACGATGACGTCAAAGCCGCCGCCGCGGCCGTCGAAAAATATGTTGCGGAAAACGAAACCGCCCGCCGCGATCTGGCACAACGAATCAACCTTATCGTCAACTCGGATAAGCTCTCCAATTACGGAACCAAAACCGCGCAGGCGATTCTCGCGGGCTGGGCGAAGAAATACGAAGCCGATCGGGAAAAACCTCCCGTCAAGCCGCAGGAAATCAAACCCTGAACGCCGCAAACGTGCCTCTGTCGGTCTGGAAATGCGAAAGGTGAGCCGTGCAAGCTATCCTGATGTTGATCGCCGCCCTCTCCACTGCAAACGCGGAGCCGTCTGCGGACTTCGACAATCAGATCATCCCCGTCCTGACCAAGGCGGGCTGTAACACCGGTGCCTGTCACGGAGCGGCCGTCGGTCGCGGCGGCTTCAAACTCTCGCTCTACGGTGGCGATCCGGAACTCGATTACCGCTCCATCGTGCTCGAACTCGAGGGACGCCGGATCAATCTCGCCCGCCCCGCAGAGAGTCTCCTGATTCTCAAGCCAACCGAGTCGATCTCGCACGGAGGAGGGCCCCGACTCGAATACGAAGGTGCGGGAGCCAACCTTTTGCAAAACTGGATCAGGGCCGGTGCGCAGCG
>DATKCB010000547.1:0-3466 GCA_035513495.1 Planctomycetaceae bacterium
CGGTGGCCTACGTCCGCAAGGATAAGCCCTTCCGGATTCAGGTGACGGGCAGTTATAAACTGACGGTCAGCGAAACGATCGGACCGGACGGATATCCGGAAGGCGATCTGCAGCGAGATATGCTGGAGGGAATCAAAACCGGCGAACTGGCCGGGATGATCGTTACGAACAACAAACCGGGAGAACCGTTTTCCATCGGTTCCGAAAAAGATTTCACCCCCAAAGACGGCGGGATGCTGTTTCTGAAAGTCAACGTGCCTCCGGGCAGTAAGACGACGGGAAAACTGAAAGTCCGGCTCTCCGGTTACGTCCTCTCGCCCGATTTGAGCAACATCGGGAAGTGAATTCACAGGCCGATACTGTCCTCAGAGAGTGACGTAACAGACCGTAAAGAAAAACATCACTACGGCGAGAATCAGTGCAAACACCAGAATGGGACCGTACACGTACAACGAGAACAGGCTCCGCTTGGGTGGGTCGTCGAATTGCTCACCGGGATCAACTTGCATTCCGCGATCCGTTGACAGCATGATTTCTCCGCAGACCGGACACTGCAATCGCTCGTTACGATCCTGCTCCCGGATCAGAAGCGGAGTTCCGCACATCAGACAATCGAATACCAGATCGTCGGTCACGTACGTCAGCTCCTCGCGCGGCGAATGTGAAATTTTTCCAGCAATCCGAGTATAGACGATCGCGCGAATGTTTGTCTCGACAAGATTCGAACGGTTGACTCGAAACGAGCGTCGGATCGGCATTTTGGTTATACTGCTGTCGTGTTGCGGCACTCTCTCTCAGGAATCACCCATCATGGAACATCTGACCGATTTCACCCGCCGATCGTTTCTCGCTGCGACCGCGCTTGCGGGAGTTTCACTCGCGACGAAGACTGTCCCGGCGCAGGATCGCAAACCGAACCATCCGTTTTGCGCTTTCGTGAAGTTCCTGCAGGAACTGTCCCCCGAAAAACTGGCCGAGACGATCGCGCAACTCGGGTTCGACGGAATCGAAGCGACGGTTCGCAGTCAGGGACAGGTTTTGCCGGAACGAGTCGAGGACGACCTCCCTCCCCTCGTCGAAGCGCTTCGCCAGCGGAACCTGGAGATTACGGTCATGACGACGAACGTCGATCGGGCCGACAATCCTCTGCACGAGAAAGTTTTACGGACCGCCGCGAAGCTGGGAGTGAAACGCTACCGGATGGGTTATTTCAAATACGATTTGTCGAAGCCCGTGCTGCCGCAGCTCGCACAGTTCAAGCCGATCTTGAAGGATCTCGCCGCCCTCAACCGTGAACTCGGCATGCAGGCGGTCTATCAGAATCACGCCGGCACAAACTACGTGGGAGCGGGATTGTGGGATTTGAGACGGTTGCTCGAAGACATCCCTGTCGAACAGATCGGAGTCGCGTACGACATCCGGCACGCGACGGTCGAAGGAGGCACGACCTGGCCCGTCACTTGGAACATCATCCAGCCGCACCTGGGGATGATTTACGTCAAGGACTTTGAGTGGACCGGCCCCAAACCGCAGAATGTTGCGCTGGGAACGGGTCGCGTCGATCCGAAATTCTTCCAACTGGTGAAGGAGTCGGACTACAGGGGACCGATCTCAGTTCACGTCGAATATCTGCACAACGACGGTTTGCAGAAAAACATCGATGCGCTCGGGAGCGATCTGCAGACGCTCCAGAAATTTCTCGCCTGAGTGCCGCGACATTTCGGAAGCTCATTCGTCGAAGCGTCCGCCGTGTTCGTACAGCGGGAGAAATCGGTAGTAGACCTCGAGGCAGAGAGTCGCCATCGCGGTGGAGTAAACGCGTCCTCCGTACGGTCCCCAGGGTCCGACCGGATCCCAACTGCCGGCGTTGTCACCCTCGGTCCGCTGAGATTCGGTCAACACTTTTCGCATGGAGCGATTCCAGGTTTCCCATTCGGTCCCTCCGTACTGATACATCGCCAGCGTGCCGTAATACCAGTAGTAGAGATTCCATTCGGAAAGTTTGGGTGGCTGTTGCAGCAGATACCCGACCGCTTGAATCGATTGCGGATTGGATCGGCGAATTCCGAGTATCTGTTTGCAGAACAGAGCTTCCGCCGTCATTGCGGGTGAGGGAGGTTCACCGGTTCGATATGAGGCCAGCCCTTTGTCCGCGCCCTGGCTGCGGAGTTGCAGGAAATGGATCATCCGTTCGGAAGCTTCCGCGGGGATTGGCAACCCGGCGATCTCGGCGCTCTTCAAAGCCATCAACTGCCAACCGAAGATGCTCATGTCTCCTTCGCTCGAATTGCGGTTGTAACGCCATCCGCCATCCGCGGAGAGTTGCATGCCGACGGTATAGTTGACCCCTTTCTGAACCGCTGCGCGGAGTCGGGGAGCAGATTTCGGGTCGGACTGCATTCCCAACGCTTCGGCCAGAGCATACGTCGCCATACCGTGACAGTAGTTCGCGGCGAAATAAGTCGCTTCTCCTCCGAGATAACCGTCGCTGCGCTGTCGGTCGATCAGCCAGTTGATCGCCCGATCGACATTGGCGGCATACTGTCCTTCCTCGTTGGTGTATCCTGCGGCGAGAAAGGTGAGTAAGGCCAGCGCCGTGACGCCGGTATCGGCTTTGATCCCCGATTCCTGCCGAACTTTCTTCTGTTCCGCGGAGAGATTCAATCCGGCGACATCCGACTCGGGACCACGCCCTGCCCCGTAACGGTCGGCATCCCAGAATCCCGCAGCCGATTGATGTCTGGCCAGCCAGGCTAGCGAGTTCTCGACGGCTTTCTCCGATTCCTGCGTTCCTCCGAATCGTTCCGCCATTTCGGAGCGGCGTTCGAGATCGCGCAGGCGGTAGGTGTCGGGGAGCTGTCCCGGTTTTTGGACAGGGAGATCGAACTCGGGCTTTACCACATTCGGCAGCGTCGAGCCGATGCTGGGAAACGGTAGCTCGGGAAGATTCGGAGTGACTTCCAGTCCCTCGGACCGAGGCTGCGGAGTTGAGGGAGCAAAGTTCGGCCGCTGACGTTCCATCGATCCGCCCGCGATTCCGAGCGGTTCGGCCAGGATGGTTCGTTTCAGATCGGGAATGTTGTTGTCGCCGACTTTTCCCTGAGTTTGCTCGGTCTCGACTTCGGTTCCGAATTCGGGAGTGTCTCGAATCGAGGGTGTCGGTCCTTTCTGGAACGCGAGATTTTCCGAATCCTCAGTTCGTTCGAACACGGCATCGGGTTGGCGAACGAGATCGGGGGCCGCCAGTTGCGGAACGGGATCGATGTCGATCCGTTTCGAAGCGCCAGCCTGAGTTGAACGCTCGATGATGGAATCTTCTTGTGCGATCGTGGGAATCGTGCGATCGAGAGGTGTCTCGGGAATTGCGATTTCGGGCCGAGCCGATCGCTCGGGAGCCTCGACTTCGAGCGGAATTCGCGACTCGGTGACAGGTCCGGTCTCGCCCGCCTTAACAGGAGTGGGAACG
>DATKCB010000548.1:0-7693 GCA_035513495.1 Planctomycetaceae bacterium
GCACCGGCGGGAATTTTTGCAGAAGGATCGGACACCCGGATCACGAGTATTTCGACGGCCAGTTGCTGTCCGCCTCCAGTTGCTCCCGGCTGTCCGCCTTGAGGTGCGTTGCCGCCGCCGAGTTTGCGAGCACCGTTTGAAGAGAGCAGGACGTCGGTTGAAACGATCTGGCCTGTTTGTTTGTCGGTGGAGACCCAATCGTACCACATTCCGTTTTTCCCGAGGATGACATATTCCTCGCCTTTTTTCATGGCGCTGTCGTAATGACTGGCGATTCGTTTCGCCAGATTCGGCGAGATGTCTGACGGAAGCTCAACTCGGACGTAGTTGAGCGTCGTCACTTCGGTCTGGTCTCCGCTACCGCAGCGGAGTTCGAGCCGAAACGACTTCGAGGGTTCGGCATCTTTGTGCAGCTTGAACGGTAATTCTTCGAGGTTGTACCCCGATTCGCCGACGTTCGCACCTTTGGTGGCACGGTCCAGCCAGCCGAGCATCACCTTTTCGGTGGCACCAAACCAGGCTTGTTTTGCGACAATCTGTTCGGGTGAGTCGGTTGTCTTGCCGCGTTCTCGTTCGGTGCGTCTCGGTTGAGAAGTTGTTGCGGGATCGCCTCCCGGACCTTCAGGTCCGTAGGAATCTCCACCCTGTGCTTGCTTGGGCTGCTCCCGGGGGAGAGATTTCAAGGTCACCAGCAGACCGGGATCGCGCATGTATTTTTCGAACACTTTGTCGGTAATCAGCGGTGCCGGGTTGCGAGTCCATTCGTCCGATAGTTCCCAGTTTTTCACGAAGAACCGTTTGAGTTCCTGCCGGGTACTCGAGTGGGGAATCTGCCCCGCGAACAAAACCAGTTCCGGCGTTTTCATCAACGTTTCCGACTCGCCCAGTCGTCCGTTCACAAAAGCCAGCATTTCTTCCGACCAGAGGTAACGGCTCGCATTTTGCGACTGTGTCGAATTGAAGTCGGTGATCGGGAAATCCTTCGGAACGGGTGGGATCTCAGGTTTCACGTCGAGTTTGGGGACACCCCCTGCACCCTCACCCCCCGCATAAAAGTCTGCTCCTCCGCCCTCGGCTCCTTCATACATCTGGGACGGGTCGGACGGAGCCATGCCATACGGTGAACTTCCATTCTGATTCGCCCGTTTGAGATTGAGCAATTCCATTGTTGAAAGTCCCATCAGTCCGTCGAGGACGGAAATGGCATCGGCCGCATGTTGAACGAGCGATGATTTTTCGAGTTTTCCGGCATCGAAATCTCCCGGTTCCGGACGCAGCAGATCGGCCTTGGTCAGCGATTGAAGCAGAATTTTCTGGGCTGGATCGAGCGGGGAATCCGAGAAGGATTTCATTAAGGCTGAGAGCGTCCAACCGGCAACCAGATTGTCGGGCTGTGCTGTGAGAACTTCTCCACGTAGCAGTCCGCGAGCTGTCTGATAGCCGATTAATGTGCGAGAACCGACAATCGATTCCACAAGCGCCTTGGCGATTTGCTCATCAATGCTCTGCTGTTTTCCCGTCCCTTCCATACCATACATTTCACCTCCCGGTGTCTCGTACATCAGCGAAGGATCCTCGATGGTTTCCGCGCTGTAGGCTGCTTCTGCTGACGCTCCCAACGCGCCGGGATATCCCGCGCTGCTTCCGTTCCTCTGTGGGTTAACGGGTTTTGGCTTTCGGGGGGGTTCCAGCAAGATCGGAATGTACGCAACCAGTTTTGCCGTCGCTTCTGAGTCTCCATCGTTGCTGACGGAAAATGATTTAATTCCCTCGGGAGCTTTTTTATCGCGTTCCTCGATTGCTTCCCGAAGTTGTTGCTCGTCCCAGTCCGCGGGATCTTCGGGACGCGAAGGAACAACCGGGCCTGCATTCTGAGGTATTCCGGCTCCGTAGGGACTCCCGGGACCTCCCGGATATCCACCTTCGATGCCGATTTCATTCGTACCAGGCACACCACTGCCGGAGCTGTACATGTCAGGGGACATTCCTCCCGGCGTTGCCGAAGCTCCCCCCATGTCGGACGCCCCATCGACTCCAGACGAGGAAACCTGGGGCGCTGAAGGTGCCGAACTCGAACTGCTCGAGGAGGATGAGGACGTCGATGATGAGTCCGAACTGTCGCCCCCACCGCAACCGGGCAGTATCAAGATCAAAGCTCCGGAAACAGAAAAGGCCAGAACTGAAGTGAGCGTCGATGATTTCATGGATGATGATCCTTCTGATACGGGGAACTGGAGACGGACTCCCCATCGATTTCGCACCTGATAGTCTGACAACTCCGATCTCCCAACGCCAGCCCAGATTCATCCGCCACGAAAGTTCGATTCAAATCGTGGTGCATGTCATTTTTGGGTTCTCGGCACTTTAGAGGCTGGAGTTTCGGTCTCATTGCACTTAATATGGAGTGTCACAAAGTATGCTTCATACGGACGTCTCGCGTCGAATCCGTCGAGTCGCCCGTCTTTTTTTTGCCGTATGCGAATTCAAAAAAGAGAGAGTCCCGCCCCAATGGAACGACAGCCCATTACCCGAGAGGGTTACGATAAAAAACTCAAGGAAATCGAACTGCTCGAAGCCGACCTCGACGAATGTACCGAACGGATCAAGGAAGCCCGCGAAGAAGGCGATTTGAAAGAAAACGCCGAATACCACGGGCAGCGCGAGCGCCAGGGGCATATCCAGGCCAAAATCAACCAACTCAAAGGGGTTTTGGTCAATTGTTACATTGTCGATAAATCCGAGATGCCCAAAGGTGAAGTGACCTTCGGATCGGTCGTGACCGCTAAAAATCTCGACGACGGTCTCGACGAACGATACGAGTTCGTCGGTCCGGGCGAGGAAGACTATGCGGTGGACCCGATGAAAATCCTGACCAGCAGCCCGATCGCCCAGTCGATGCTCGGGAAAAAAGTCGGGGATGTCGTCGAAGTCGAAATCCCCTCGGGGACAATGAAAATGGAAATCACCGAAATTCAGGCCCACGACGCCTGAACCGATTCGATCAAGCACCACGCCGAATCTGCCCTCGATTCACACAAACGATCCCGCCGAACCGTCCAGCCAAACCCGGAGTTTTTTGAATGTCGATCAGAATCATGCTTTGTTGTCTGATGGGAGCCGTCGCTTGCACAGCGCAGGCGGAAAACTGGAATCGCTTTCGCGGTCCGGAAGGGAACGGTCATACTTCGGCGGTCGGACTTCCCGTCACCTGGAGCAGTACCGAAAACGTGGTCTGGAAGGTTGCCGATATCGGGGAGGGCTGGTCTTCGCCGGTCGTCTGGGAAGATCGGATCTATCTGACGACCGCCCGGTCGATTTCCGGCGGCGAAATGAACGAACGGAACTTGAGCGTCCTCTGCCTCGATGCCGCGAGCGGTAAAAAGCTCTGGGAACAACTGCTGTTCGAAGAAACCAAGGAGATTTCACAACGGATTCATCCCAAAAACAGCCATGCCAGCCCAACGCCGATCGTGGATGGATCGCATATCTGGGCTCATTTCGGAACACACGGAACCGCGTGTGTGGCGCTCGACGGGAGCATCGTCTGGAAGCGAAACGATATCACCTACAAAATGCAACACGGCAACGGAGGATCGCCGGTGATCGTCGACGACATTCTGTTCTTCAGTTGTGACGGATCGGAACGAGCGTTCGTCATCGCTCTCGACAAAATGACGGGTAAAACTCGCTGGGAAAAAGACCGCCCCCCGGTGACCAATCCCAGGAAATTTTCGTTCACGACTCCGACCGTGATCGAGATCGATGGTCAGAGGCAGATTCTCAGCCAGGGATCCGACATCATCACGGCGTTCGATCCGCAAACCGGGGACGAGCTGTGGTGGTTCAATTACGACGGATACTCGGTCATTCCCAAACCGATTTACGATCACGGATTGGTTTTTGTCTGCACCAGCTACAACGAATCGAAACTGCACGCGGTGGACCCTCGAGGACGCGGCAACCTCACCGCAACCGGTGAAGCTTGGAAGTATCCCAAAAACATCCCGCACACACCCTCGCTGATCACCGTCGGAGATGAATTGTATGCCGTCAGCGATCGGGGAATCGCCACTTGTTTCGATGCAAAAACCGGGAAAGTTCACTGGGAAAAACGGATCGAGGGAAATTACTCCGCTTCGCCGATTGCCTCCGAAGGAAAAATCTACTTCCTCGCCGAGGATGGAACCGCCACCGTCATTCAGGCCGGAACAGAGTACAAGGAACTCGCGAAAAACGAACTCGGCGAACGAACTCTCGCCTCGTTCGCCGTCATCGGAGACGACCTGTTGATCCGCACCGCCGAGCACCTCTATCGAATCAAATAACGATTTGACCGACGTGGCTTATCTTACGAGAGACTCCTCCCATGAATGACGTTCGAAATTTCGGAGCGGTGGGTGACGGAATCGCCGATGACACCGTCGCCGTTCAGCATGCGGTTGAACAAGGAGGGGGCGGTCTAGAATTTCCTCCGGGGAAGTATCGACTGACTCGTCCGGTGGTCATCGATCTGGAGGCCACGGGATATTCGGGAATTCGCGGAGCGCAAGGAGCCTCACGCATTCTGATGGAGGGGGCGGGACCGGCGTTTCGGCTGGTGGGAACTCATGCAGGAACCGCGTCTCCACCTTCGATCAAGGAGAACGTCTGGGAACGGCAACGGTTTCCGGTGATCTCGGGAATCGAAATTCTGGGACGGCACGCCGAAGCGGACGGAATCGAACTCGTCAGAACGATGCAGACGACCATCCAGAACGTGCTGATCCGGAACTGCCGTCACGCAATTCATCTCGTCGAGCGGAACCGGAACTTTCTGCTCGCCGATTCGCACATTTTTGATTGTCTCGATTCGGGAGTCTTCTTCGATCGCTGCAATCTGCATCAGGTCATCATCTCGGGCAATCACATCAGCTACTGCAAACGGGCCGGGATCCGGCAACTCGACGGCGACGTGCACAACATCCAGATCACCGGCAACGACATCGAATACAATTCGGGTCTGGAAGAAATCAGCGCGGAGATTCTGCTCGAAACCGAAGCCTCTCAGACCAGCGAATACACGATTTCTTCGAATACGATTCAGGCGACGCGGGAATCGCCGGGCGCGAACATCTGGATTCGGGGAGCCCGCGAAACACCCGCACTGCACACGAAACTGATCGCGATTACCGGCAACGTCATCGGCAGCCGCCAGCACGGCGTCGTCATCGAGGACGCCGCTCGGTTTACTGTGACGGGTAACACCATCTACGACGGCATTCAGCGCAACGTGATCTTCCGCCGCTGTCAGAATTTCGTCCTCTCGTCGAACTTCATTTCGACCCGCCCCGTCCGGTGGGACAGCACGTCGATCGACGGGGTCACTTTGGAAGAGTGCTCTAACGGAGTCGTGCAGGGAAACGTCCTCAACGACTGTAAGGACGGTTCCGAGCAGAACGGCGGAACGATCGTGCTCGCCAAGTGCGACGCGATTAACGTGGGAGGAAACCAGATCGGCGATCCCCAGTCGTGCGGAATCCGCCTCGTCGATTCACACCAGTGTTTGATCCAGGGGAATTCCATTCGCAGCAAGGCCCCTCTCAAGGATGGCCTCGCAATCGCCTCCGATGCGGCTAGCCGCGATTGTCTGGTTCAGAATAATGCAGTCTGGTAATCGCAGGGTCTCGCTGTGCGAACCGACCAGTCCATCGATCGAAGCAGACTCCCATCGCGAATGTGCTTTGCTGATATCGAATTGAGATTGCGAACGCTGTTGATTACGGCAATTCTCGTATTCGCAGATTTTTGAATTTGATCGGCGAGCCTTCCGACTCGAGGCAGATGTAGCCCGTCGCAGGGACGGCGTTCGAACCTCCCGAGACTTCTTCTCCGTTGACCCACAAGCGGACTTCGCCGTTGATCGCCCGGACGTAGTAGTGATTCCACTCGCCCACGCCCTTGCTCAGATTCTTGGAGGGAAAGCTGCGGCTGCCGTTGGCCGAGAGGGGCGGAAAGGGCTTGAGTTTCGACTCGCCGACCGGGAAGATGTCTCCGTGGCTGGTGAACCAGTCGGACTCCTTGCCGTTCTTCTTACGGAAATCCTCGGCGTAACCGAGGTCGAGCACTTGAACTTCGATGCCGCCGCGGGGAAGTCCTGGTCCTTCCAGAGCTTCGATCGCCTTGGGCATCGTCCAGATGAACAAGCCCGAATTCCCGGCGTGCTTCAGGTGCATCCATTCGACGACCAGCTCGAAGTTTGTGTACTCCTTCGCCGAGCGCGTGACGCCGATCGGCTGTCCCGTGCAATGGATTTCTCCGTCGGGGAACGTCCATGTGTCATCGTCGCAGTTCACCTTGACGAAATCTTTTTCCCCCAGCGCGACCCAGCCGGGGCCGACACCGTCGATGAATGCGCGTTTCGCAGCCGGCTCATCGGAGCGAAGTGCGAAGCCTGGAGCGAGAGTCAACACCGTCCCGAAAAACAGAACGGCAACAAATTGAGACGAGGGTTTGATTTTCATGGGTTCAGGATAATTCCGGCGGAGAACGGGATCAAGCAGATTCCGAACATGCCGTCCGCAACTGGGGCATGTCCCTCCTTCGCGGGGATGAATGTCGACCGCGTCTCCGCACACGCAGCGATAGCCGAGGTTGGCGAACGATCGTTCGTCACGGCTTCTGTCGATCGTCTCGGTCATCGAAGTGAATCCGTTGCCTAGAATAGTTCCTTGACGTTTTCGGGCAGACGACCCAGCACGGCGTTTCGCCCTTTCACCACGATCGGACGTTCGATCAGCTTGGGATGTTTGACCAGCAGTCGCAATGCTTCGTCGCGTTCGAGTTCGCGGTCCTTGAGTTTCAGATCTTTGTACTCCGGCTCCCCTTTTCGCATGATGTCGCGCGGTTCGAGTCGGAGTTTCTTCAGGAGATCGTCCAATTCCTCGACGGAAGGAGGTTCGTTCAGATATTCAACGATCTCGGGTTCGACGCCCGCTGCCCGAATCAGCGCCAAGGTCTGGCGGCTCTTGCTACAGCGGGGATTGTGATAGATCTTCATTGACCGCGGTTCCCTGGAAAGAATCGATTTCCGCTGATTCAGATTCTACTCTCGAGGCGGGTGCAAGTGAATCCGTCAATTTTGATCGATCCAAAATCGTTTGACAGCGAGCGGCGGCAATCACGTTTCCGTCGCCTATGCCTTCGGTGAGCCGTTCCATCAATCGGGATTGGCTCGTCGCAGATTCACGATCGGCAGCAGCCGGAGAAACATGATGTCTCCTCCCGTGGCCCGGTCGCTGACCGGCAGCGCGAGGCTCGCTCGCAACTCATTGATTTTCTTCAGTTCACGATCGTCGGTCCCCTGCTCGAGAACGTCGGGAAGCACGTCGATCTTCCATTTTCCCCGCGACCGGGACGCCTCGACGACGCGCAGTTCGTTGGGCCCTTTTTCATTCGGGATCTTCAGCAGTTTGTTGACTCCGTGCTTCGATTCGTCGATTGGTGATCACAAACATCCCTCTGGCCCTTGTGGAGTTGTCTAAAAAGTAACGCACAGATGTACCCATCAAAATACACCTCTGCCGAGGACGACACCACAATTAGTCGTCCCTGAAAAATTGTTTTGAATCGAGGATCCGTGGACTGGATCTCGTTTTTCGGTTGGCTAGAATTGCAAGCATTCGGATCTTGACGGACCATTTCCTTGCAATTTGAG